>CAKSJC010000172.1 GCA_934462885.1 uncultured Eubacteriales bacterium
AGTTTATCCTCATTTTTATCAGTTGACATGCAGATATTTATCTGATATAATATTTTCACACAAAATCAATGCTGCAGTCGGGCGACCGATTGCGTTTTTTCATTATTATGCGCGCAATCAGGTAAAAGACGTGCATAATGAATGCTTTCTTGAAATGATATACCGACCCATATCCGGGAGGATAACACGCTGATGAAGCTTCGAAACCCTTTTGCCGCTCTTACACGATTTGAGCTTTTTCTGTGGATTTTTTCACTCGTCGTAATTTTGATATCAATGTTCCTTTTACCTCAAAGAAGCGCTCTTTCAATAAGCGCGTCTCTTATAGGAGTCACCGCGCTCATTTTTATATCTAAGGGAGATGTGTTCGGACAGGCGCTTTGCCTGATTTTTGCGTTGTTATACGCCGCGGTATCTTATACATTTTCATATTGGGGCGAAATGATAACATATCTCGGGATGAGCGCGCCTGCCGCTCTGATATCGTTGATCGCATGGCTAAAGCATCCGTATAAAAAAGGCGAGGTTCGGGCGGCAAAGCTGACGAGCCGATCCATAGTTGAAATGATATTTTTTTCTGTATCCGTCACTGTTGTTTTTTACTTTGTTCTAAGAGCCCTTGACACTCCGAATATGTTTTTTAGTACGCTTTCAATTATGACGAGCTTTGCGGCTTCTTATATGACATTTAAGAGAAGCCCGTTTTACGGACTTGCTTACGCAGCAAATGATATTGTTCTTATTATAATGTGGATTCTTGCGTCTATCGAAAATCCTGCATATATTTCTACGGTCATATGTTTTGTAATGTTCTTTGCAAACGACATTTACGGATTTATCAACTGGCGGAAAATAAAAAAACGTCAGGAGACTTTTTATGATTGATTTGTTTCACCCGACTGATATTCTAAACCGAAAAAGATGAGCGATGCTTAGAAGTATTGCTAAAACCAGCTGAGCTTAACATATTCTTTAAATTAGATTTTGTTATCATTACTTATTTCCTCCAACTTTATAGTTTAGCCATGCTTCTTCCACACCTGCATAGTCGATATCATTCTTAAGGCAGAACTCCTTTATATTCTTCATCGCATTGAGATTCGGTTTAGCTTTACCGCTTTCCCATCTATTAACAGTCGAAAATGCCACCTGTACTTCTTTGGCGAAATTCTGTTGTGTTAAAAAACATCTTTGTCTGATTCTTTTAATTTCTTCTGGAAATTCCATGTTGCATCTCCTTTCCGGAATTATCTCAAAAATATAGCGTTATTATACCACATAAATATGAGTTTTTCTACCCATTCAGTCCATCTGTAACTTTTGCAGATGGATTTTTTATTTTTCTTTCTAAAAACGTCCTTTTGATACACCTCCTAAGGCTAACAGATAGAAGGACGGAAATTCTTATAAATGTATCCGCTCAAACTTGATGGAAATAAGTGTACGGCAAATAAATTTGAAATTCTTTCGGCCAAACAACAATCTCGGCTCCATATGGAAACGAGAAACCTTGGGATAGAAATACTAAGAAAATAAAAGTTATCTTCAACTTCATTGGAGAAGTACATATCCCAAGTAATGTAATAACGGCATAGCCGATAGTTACGACTATGCCGTTATTTTACAGGATTATAAATCCCTTAGTGAGTTGCCCCTTATCGCTCATCTTTTTATATCTTAACATTAAATCTTTCATGACACTTAGGACAAACTACGGTGTGCTGTCCTTTTTTGTTGGGAAGTTTTATGATCGCACGGCAATGAGTGCATTTTCTGTATCTCGCAGTCTTTCTGTCTCTTATTCTGTCTTTAGTATAAAAAAACCAATTTTTTATCGGTCTCCAAATACCGAGGAAAAAATCGTTTTCACGTTTTCTCTTCGCGTACTTCTTTGAAAACGATCTGTATACCATTATAAATAAAATCAGTATCTCGATTATATAAAGAATCGCGGAGCGCACGAATGTATTTGCGATAGTTATCGCAACGCACAAAGCAAACAACACATAATATAATTCGTCAACCCCGTATCTTCCATACATCAAAGAAATAAGTTTCTGCTTAAATTTATTCATTTTGCAAACCTTTCGGGAACAGAACAACTTTTCTTAATTATACAAATTCCCGCAGGGATTTTAACCTTTATTTTGCAAACCTTATATTAATTTTTTGTTGCAGAACTGTTTATTTTTGTTTTTTACAAAAGGCGTTTAATTATTTCGTCGCAAAGAAGAGTTGTATAATCGCCGAGACTCTCGAAATACACGCTCTTCTTGTATATGTCTTCAAGTGCAAAATGATGCTTTGCCGCTGCGGAAAGGTTAGAAAGAGCTTCTTCAATACACGATTCGCCGCATTTTATCGCAAGCTTAATGCTTCCGCGGACACCCTGCGGTATATCATCAGAAATAAAACGCGACATATTTATGATTCTTTCACCCTCTTCGCGCTCGCCGGCGGTTATGGCAATACCGTGATCTTTTATAAAGATTCCCGCCGCTCTTCCGGTTGCAGGCAGAGGTGATAAAATTATCGAAAAGCCCGCATCAGTAAGTTTTTCCTCAAATAGTTTCATGGCGATCGCCGCGCTTCCGAGAACGTCGGAAAGCGTAAAGACGATATCCGCTTTCTCTTTGAGCGTCGGAAGATACACGCTTCCTTTCATTGTCAAAGCGTGCGTATGTCTTTTTATAATGTTTCCTTTAGCAGGGCTTGCATTTTTGCCGAGTTTTTTTATGAACCTATTTACGTATCCCATAAGCTTTTCGCGGTTTACTATGCTTTCGCTCAGAGAATATAATTCGGTGTCGACAGCCTCAGTCGCTTTCAGATATCTGTAAGCCGATGCGTAATGAGCGCTTTTTTCTGCAGAATGTCGAATTATTTCGCTTTTCTGCCGTTCGAGATATTCGTCGTTCCAAAATTTAGAAACGTCAACGATCTTAGAGGAGGCGCCCGGATACATCATGTCAAGAGTATGAGGAGCCGTTCCGTCAAGTATCGCCACTCGTCCGTCAAAGACGGCGCAGTCAAGAGAGTCGGGGTCTGAGCCGCATAAATAGTATTCAACTTTTATACCGCGTGTCTCGACCGATTTTGCTATTTTTCTTATGATTGTGCTTTTTCCGGTTCCCGGACCGCCTTTTATTATATAGATTCTCTCAAGTTTTTTTTCATCGGCTATTTCGGCATAATCACCCGCAAATCCTTCTGCCGTATTTGCCCCGGCAAAAAAGATCCGCTTTCCGCCGGTCAAGATCTTTCGATATCCGTCGTATAAACTCTTCATAAGCCCTCCGGACAATATTCGGAATTTTCTGTTTTTCCGTAACAGTCTATGCCGTTTTCGACGAAATGTCACAAATAAACATAAATTATACGCGTTATTCTTCGATTGCCGTCTTGACGTGCAGTAAGTGAATTGAAACATCCTTTCTGAGATATGATAAAAGCGTTGGAAATCAAATGTGTAACAGTTAATTAACCATTAAAAAAGAAAGAATCGACAGTGACGCAATTACTACGGAAAGCGTAAAGCGGACAAATTATTAAAACGGGGGATATATATCCCCCGTTTTAATTGTGCTTATATCTCAGCTATTTTAACTTCAACTTCGTGACCGCATTCAGCGGACTTAACAATACCGTCAATTATCGCCTGATTTATTATGATTTGCGACGTGGGAATAGGAGCGGGACCATTCGTTCTGATGGCGTCGACAAACGCGCGGACTTTTTTTCTGAAAAAGCCTCCCTGACCTCCTGATTCAATTTCCGGGATGACGGTTTCGGTAGGAACTCCGCAAACATCGTGATATATAGTCATAGGACCGCCTATTGTTCCGTTCCAGGAGTGAGTGGAAGGAATCCTGAGCGCGCCTTCCGTACCGAAGATTATTGTGTCCCCTGGAGTATCGGGGTGCATAGCCCAAGCTATTCTGAAATCGAGGATAATGCCGCCTTCAAGGCGGATAAATCCTGCCGCGAAATCTTCAACGCTGAAGCGTGAAGCGTCATCTCCGTTATATTT
>CAKSJC010000173.1 GCA_934462885.1 uncultured Eubacteriales bacterium
CTTGAAGAAACTCGTTCTCTTTGAGTAGTTCGTATCCTTGCATGAATCAGCGAACTTGCGGAGCAGTTCTTTCTGCTCACTGTTAAGGTTTTTAGGTATCTCAACCACCACCGTGATATGGAGATTTCCCCTTGTCTTAGAATTTACTCTTGTAACACCTTTATTTTTCAGAGTAAATACTGTTCCGTTTTGGGTTCCCTCCGGTATCGTCAGTTTCTGTGAGCCTTCAAGTGTCGGAATGTCTATTTCAGCTCCAAGCGTCGCTTCCGCATACGAAATCGGAACTTCACAATATAGATCGTACCCGTCGCGCTCGAAAACGGAATGAGGACGAACGCTTACAACTATTTCAAGATCGCCTGCGCTTCCGCCGTTTATTCCGTCGCAGCCCTGATATTTTAGTGCAATCTGCTGTCCGTCGTCTATACCTGCCGGTATTGATACGTCAAGCTTTTTGGTAACTCTTACATATCCGGTTCCGCGGCACGAAGCACATTTCTGCTCTATTATTTTACCTGTTCCTTTGCAGACGTCGCACTGTTTCTGCGTCTGAACGATGCCGAAAGGAGACCTCTGTTGAACCCTTACGGTACCGCTTCCGTTACAGTTTGAACACGTTTTCGGAGTTGTTCCCTTTGCAGCTCCGGTTCCGTCACATTCCGAACATTTCTGTATTTTCTGATATGTTATTTCCTTTTTGCAGCCGAAAACAGCTTCTTCAAATGTAAGCGTAACTCTTACTCTGACGTTTTCGCCTCTGACCGGAGCGTTTCTTCTGGTCGATCCGCCCATTCCTCCTCCAAAAAAGCTGGAGAAGATATCATTTATATCAAATCCGCCGAAATCGCTGAATCCGCCGAATCCTCCGCCCATACCTGATGAAGGATCAAAAGCCGCATGACCGTATTGATCATATTTTGCCTTTTTTTCGGGATCGGAAAGAACGTCATACGCCTCGTTGACTTCTTTGAATTTTTGCTCAGCCTCTTTATCTCCCGGGTTCATATCGGGATGATATTTTTTGGCGAGTTGTCTGTATGCTTTTTTTATTTCAGCCTCATCGGCGCTCTTTGAAACTCCGAGCACCTCATAATAGTCTCTTTTTGATTCAGCCATTGTAATTTTATCCTCCGGCAGTCGATATATATACGTAAGCAAATTATGCGGGAAAGAATTTTTAAGAAAAAGTTCTTTCCCGCTTTCTTTACGTTGCTTATTTATTATTTATTATTTGTCACTCTTATCTTCAAAGTCAGCGCTGTAATAAGTGTTGCCGTCAGCGCTCTGCTGCGGTCCGCTCTGAGCTGTTCCGTCTGCTCCGGGCTGTGCGGTATTCTGCGATGCGTACAGTTTTTCGGCGATCGGATAGAATGCTTTTTCAAGAGCTTCGGTATCTGCTTTGATAGCGTCGAGGTCGTTTCCTTTGAGTGTTTCCTTTAATTTCTCAATAGCGGCGCGAGCGGCTTCCTTATCTGCGTCGGACGCTTTATCGCCAATATCCGAAAGGGTCTTTTCACACTGGTAAACCGTAGCCTCTGCTTTATTCTTAACTTCGACCGCTTCCTTATTCTTCTTATCTTCTTCAGCAAACTTTTCGGCATCGCGTACAGCGCGATCAATGTCTTCCTTAGACATATTTGTAGAGGAAGTAATCGTAATATGCTGTTCCTTGCCTGTTCCCTTATCAGTTGCGGATACGTTTACGATACCGTTTGCGTCGATATCAAATGTAACCTCGATCTGAGGAATACCTCTCGGAGCGGGAGCGATACCGTCAAGGATGAATCTTCCAAGCGTTGTGTTTCCGGCTGCCATTTCACGTTCGCCCTGAAGAACATGAATTTCAACGGATGTCTGACCGTCAGCGGCTGTTGAATATACCTGGCTCTTCTTGACCGGGATAGTCGTGTTTCTTTCGATTATCTTATTGAATACTCCGCCGAGAGTCTCAATACCGAGTGACAAAGGAGTTACATCAAGAAGAAGGAGGTCTTTAACATCTCCGCCGAGAACGCCGCCCTGAATAGCTGCGCCGACAGCGACGCACTCATCGGGGTTAATTCCTTTGAACGGTTCCTTACCGATAAAGTTCTTTACAGCTTCCTGTACAGCGGGAATACGTGTCGAACCGCCTACAAGGAGAACCTTATTGATCTGACCTACCGTAAGACCCGCGTCTGCAAGAGCTTTCTTCGTAGGAATCATAGTGCGTTCTACAAGATCAGCCGTAAGTTCGTTGAACTTTGCTCTTGTAAGAGTTGCGTCAAAGTGTTTCGGACCGGTAGCGTCTGCCGTAATGAACGGGAGATTGATATTAGATGATGTTACGCCGGAAAGCTCAATTTTTGCTTTTTCAGCAGCTTCTTTAAGTCTCTGGAGAGCCATTTTATCCTTACGAAGGTCGATTCCGCCGTTTTCACGCATGAACTCTTCAGCGATCCAGTCAATAATTCTTTGGTCAAAGTCATCGCCGCCGAGCTTTGTATCGCCGTTTGTTGCAAGGACTTCAAATACGCCGTCTGAGATATCAAGAAGCGATACGTCAAATGTTCCGCCGCCGAGGTCGAATACCATTACTTTCTGTTCTTTCGATTCTTTATCTACACCGTAAGCAAGAGCTGCTGCCGTCGGCTCATTGATTATTCTTAAAACTTCAAGACCTGCAATCTTACCTGCATCCTTTGTAGCCTGTCTCTGAGCGTCTGAGAAGTATGCCGGAACTGTGATAACTGCTTGGTTAACAGTAGTTCCGAGGTACGCTTCAGCGTCTGCTTTCAGCTTTTGAAGGATCATCGCCGATATTTCCTGAGGTGTGTATTTTTTATCGTCGATGGAAACTTTATAATCAGAACCCATGTGACGTTTGATACTTGAAACGGTGCGGTCCGGGTTAGTAATAGCCTGACGTTTTGCAACCTGACCTACAAGTCTTTCACCCGTCTTTGAGAACGCAACTACGGAAGGTGTTGTACGCGCTCCTTCGGGGTTAGGGATAACTGTGGGCTCGCCGCCCTCAAATACTGCAACGCAAGAGTTTGTTGTACCTAAATCTATACCAATAATTTTAGCCATAATGTGTTCCTCCATTTATCTTGTCCGCGTATGCGGAGTAAATTTACATATTTTAATATATATAATTTCGGATTTGATATCCGGAATTTCAGTTTGCGACTTTGACCATTGCATATCTGATAACTTTTGATCCGTACGTATATCCGCACTGAAGCACCTCAATGATCTCCCCTTCTTTATATGCTTCATCCTCAACGTGCATGACCGCGTTATGAAGAAGCGGGTCAAAGGTGTCTCCCGGAGTACCGAACGATTTTACGCCGATCTTATCTAAAGTTTCCGGAAGCTTATTTAATATAAGCTTTACTCCGTCGGCGAACTTTTCTAAATCTCCGTCCGAAAAATTTGATGCATAACGGAGATTATCGATTAGCGGAAGCAACCCGGTAAGTGTATCGGAAACTGCGTCTCCGTATATATTTTCTCTTTCTTTCTGATTACGTTTTCTGAAATTATCATATTCGGCGGCAAGTCTCAGATATTTATCGTTAATCTCATTTGTTTTTTTTGATTCTTCATCTATCTTTTTCTTTAATTCCTCGACCTCTGCTTTTAATTTTTTTAACTCGGATTTTTTTTCTTTCTTGGAATTCTCGGTATTATCGGGATCTTCCTTTTCCGTTTCCTCGTTTTTGTTCTCGGAAATTTCTTCCTCAGCGTTTGCTGTTTTCTTTTCTTCTGCCATTATATCTCCACTTCCTGTTTGATTTCACTGCATTTCACCGGGTTTCTCGATAGCGTCTGTAACTACTCTTGTAAGATGATCTATTGTAGCTATCACTCGCTTATAATCCATTCTTGTAGGGCCTATAATACCGATTGCTCCCACCGGATTCCCGTGATCTTTTATCGTTTTAAATATCAAAGTTGAATTATCCATTATCTTAACTAAGTTTTCACGACCAATAAATACCTGAACACGATCGTCCGATTTTGAACTAGTTT
>CAKSJC010000174.1 GCA_934462885.1 uncultured Eubacteriales bacterium
GCGGTTTTTTTCGTTTGCAGATTTAACATCATCCCCTCTCGGCTCTCAGGCTGCACCCCGGAGGTTGCCCAAAGCGGCAACCTCGCGAGTGGGGCGTTTTTTTCGTTTGCAGATTTAACATCATCCCCACTCGGATCAATGCCGAAACTTCACACACTTTTTTCTTTTGGGGCTTGAAAATGAATGAAATGTATGATATAGTTTAGCTATACTTATGCTTCACTGAAAAATGGGAAAGTATGGCGTGGCGCTGAACCGAAATTTTTTCAAAAGCGCCCGCACGGTTTTCCATCGGGCGGCAGCCCTTGCGGAAACAAATTCATAAAGAATATAAAGAAAGGTTACATTTATATGAATCCGGTTTATGTACAGATCCGACCGCTTACGCACAATGAAACCTATCACTATGCGGCAAGCGAACTCGGACGATACCTCGGTATGATGATGCCTCTCCTTACATGGAGAAGAATCGACGACGAAAAGATGATAAACGCCAAAAATCCCCTTATCACTCTTGCGTCGCTTGAAGATATCGGCGTTAAAGACGAAAAAATAATCGACCCCGCAAAGGACGACGCCGTGTACGTCGATATAGACGGTCTTTCCGGCGTTATCGCAGGCTCTAACCCGCGCAGCGTCCTTATGGCGGTGTACCGCTTCCTCCGCGAGCTCGGCTGCTTCTGGGCTTACGCGGGACGCGAGGGCGAATACGTTCCCGTAAAAGATGTGTCCGACGCAAAGGTAAAGCTTTATGAGCGCGCAAGTCACAGACACCGCGGTATTTCCGACTGCGGCGGATTCGGTGTAAAAGAATTCCTTGACTTCGTTGAATGGCTCCCGAAACTCGGCTATAACTCTTTCTTCCCGGAAGGATTCTCTCAGGGCGGAACCATAAGAGGCTTCTACAAACACTCCTCCAACCCCTCTCTCGACGGCCGCAGAACTACCGAGGCTGAAGAAAAGGCGTTCGACGAAATGTATGTGCGCGAAGTTAAAAAGAGAGGTATGCTCCTTCACGCCGTAGGTCACGGCTGGTGCTACGCGCCGTTCGACATCGATAAATACAGCGGTCTTACATATGAGGAAACTCTCGAAAAGGTGCCGAAGGAAAAGCTGGAGCTTCTCGCGGTCGTAAACGGAAAACGCGACTTTGCCCGCAACAATGAGGGAAAAAGCATAGTTTACGGTACAAACCTCTGCTATTCCAACCCGAACGTGAGAAAAGCTATCGTCGACTCCGTAGTCGATTATCTACGCGAACATCCCGAATGCGATATCCTCCAGTTCTGGCTCTCCGACGGACATAACCATTGGTGCGAATGCGAGGAGTGCGCAAAGCTGACTCCCACCGATCACTACATTATAATGATAAACGAGCTTGACGACGCATTAAACGCCGCCGGTATCGGAACAACGGTAACGTTCTTACTCTACTATGAGACAAACTGGGCTCCGAAACACGAAATGATAAAGAATCAGGATAGATTCTTGCTCATGCTCTGCCCGTATACGCGCCATTACGGCGAGGACTTGAGCGTAGAACCCGCCGACGTTCACGAGCGTCAGTACAAGCTTAACCACTACGTTTGGGACAGCACGTTCTGGGATTCCGTCGCTCATCTTCGCGAATGGAAGAAAGCCGGATGGCACGGCGAAAATTATTCGTTCGAATACCATTTCTGGAAACAGTTCAACGACGACATCGGCGGATATTCTCTCGCAAAGACTATATGGCACGACGTCGCTCACCTCAAGGAACACGATATCGACGGTATCATGATGTGCGGTACATACAGAGCAAACCTCCCGAGCGGTCTCCCCGTTTACATGATGGGCAGAACTCTTTGGGACAACACGATAGACTTTGACAAGGAAAGCGAAATATACTTCAAGAAAGTCTTCGGCGAAAAGTACGGCTTAAAGCTCCGCGACTATCAGAAGAGCATATCCGAATATTTCTCTCCGGAATATTTGAGAGGAAGAATTCCTCCGTCGGACGAGGTCGCCGCAAACTTAAGAAAAGCGGCTGAAATCTGCCGTGAGTTCAGACCGACCGCTCTCGCCGCAATCGAAGCGGACGATTCTCATTCCAAATTCTGGTCGGGCGCGCTCGGACACACGAGATTTGCCGAGCTCTTCGCGCTTGCGCTTGCGGAAAAAATAAACGGAGATCCCGACGTTGCGGATTCATACAGACAGGCGGCGCAGGACTTCGTTCACGCGCATGAGGAAGAATACGCGCTGACTCTTCCCGCAGCCTCCATCTCAAAGCATATAGATCAGCACTTCCGCGAACTTATCTTAGGCATACACGACGTGGTAAGAGTAGCCGAAGTCGAAGACCAGGCGAAGGATAAGACCGAAGAAGCAAAGAGAAAAGAAGCCGAAAAAAATAAAAACAAAAAGTAAACGCGAAAAGGACAATCCGTCCGACGCGCTGAAATAAACAACAAAACCAAACAATAAAACAACAAAATCAAACAAACTCGGAGGTAAAAAACATGAGTGAACTCGCTATACTCGGCGGAAAATGCATAATGCCGCAGGACTATCCGATCCCGGATAACCTTTTCCGCTGGCCTATCATTACAAAGGAAGACGAAGAAGCGGTGCTCGACGTAGTACGCAGAAACGCTTTCTCCGGCTTTGACGTAACGGAAAAATTCGAAGAGGAAGTTTGCCGGTGGCTCGGTGTTAAGCACGCCGTCGGATTCACAAACGGTACAATGTCTCTCGAAGCCGCTATGTACGCCGTAGGACTCGGTGCCGGAGACGAAATGATCTGCCCCACAAAGACCTACTGGGCAAGCGCGCTTTCCGCGGGAAGACTCGGCGCGTCCGTTGTTTTCGCAAACATTCACCCCGATAACCTCACACTTGACCCCCGCGACCTCGAACGCTGCCTTAGCCCCAAAACAAAGGCGATCATGGTAGTTCACTACCTCGCGTATCCCGCCGACATGGACGCTATTATGGCGTTCGCAAAAAAGCACAACCTCAAAGTTCTTGAGGACTGCTCGCACGCTCAGGGCGGATACTACAAGGGAAAGAGACTCGGCACGATCGGCGACGTAGGAGCTATGTCCATGATGAGCGGCAAATCCTTCGCGGCAGGCGAAATGGGTATGCTCGTAACAAACAACAGAGAAATGTTCGAACGCGCTCTCGCATACGGACACTACGACAGATACAGCCTCATCTCCGACGAAAGCCCCATAAAGAAATACTCCGGAATGCCTCTCGGCGGCATAAAGGGAAGAGTAAATCAGGTAAGCTCCGCTATCGGCCGCGTTCAGCTTAAGTATTACGAGAACCGCACCCGCGAGATAAGAAAGGCTCAGAACCACTTCTTTGACTGCATCGACGCGGCGCACCTTCCGGGACTCTATCCTATCAGATGCAACGAAGCGGACGGCTCCACAATGGCCGGCTGGTACGTTCCCGGATTTATCTACCGTCCCAAAGAGATCGGCGGACTCGACTTCCGTGTATTCGCCGACGCCGTAAGCAAGGAAATCAAGTACAGACCTTGGCCCGGCTTCAACCACCCGCTCCACACACACCCGATTTTCCAAGACTTCGACCTTATGAACATCGGAAAACCCGAAAGAATCGCGTTCGCCGACCGCGACGTCAGAGAGCTTGACTCCGCTCTCAAACCCTCCGAAGAAGTCGAATGCCTCGCCGCTCCGTGGTTCAAGTCTTATCAGCCCGAGATCATCGAAATGTTTGCAGAAGGCTTTATCAAGGTTATCCGCAACTACGGCGATCTCATTGAGGACAAGAGAAAGAGCGACGCCGATACCGGACGCTGGTACGGCATGGAGAATAAAAAATAATGCTTCTTGAATCTGAATATTTGATTTTTCCGTCGGAAAAGCCGTGCGTTATCCGCATAAAACCTACGGAAAAATACACGGTTCTGCCG
>CAKSJC010000175.1 GCA_934462885.1 uncultured Eubacteriales bacterium
AAAGGTGTTTTGCATTAAGAGACGGCATGAAGGACTAATCGGTGTTTTTATTGAATAAACCAAAAAAGTCGCGTAACCTTTATTGGATTTACGCGACTTTTCTTTTTGTTTTCGGATTGCTTGTAAAGAGTGCTGTATACGTTCAAAAAGCGACGCATTACGATATATAAGGAGACGCCGAACGTATCTCAATTTTTAATTGAGATAAGCGAAGTTTTAATTAAAGAAAATAAAATATACATAGACTTAACGTTATGGGAAAGCGCTATATGAAAAAACAAATGCCCTGATATATATTTTTTTTTTGCTTTTTTTATTAAAATGGGATTGACAATTAAACCGGGAAATGCTATAATAACACCAAGCAAACAAGTAGGTTTAATAGGTTAATAACATTTGAGCCTTAAATAAAAAATCAAAGGAGAAAAAATCATGAAAGTCTATGAACAAATAACCGATCTTATCGGAGAAACCCCTCTTGTAAAGCTGAAGAACTATTCCTCATCCCGTAAGCTTGAAGCAACTATTCTTGCAAAGGCAGAGTTTTTCAACCCAGCAGGAAGCGTTAAAGACAGAATCGCCAAAGCGATGCTTGATGACGCTGAAAAGAAGGGATTCCTCAAGAAAGGTTCAGTGATAATTGAACCGACAAGCGGAAACACAGGTATAGGTCTTGCAGCGGTAGCGGCGTCGAGAGGATATAAGGTAATACTTACGATGCCCGAGACTATGAGTGTTGAGCGCCGCAATCTTTTAAAGGCATACGGCGCGCAGCTTGTCCTGACAGAAGGCGCGAAGGGAATGAAGGGAGCTATCGAGAAAGCAAAAGAGCTTGCTGCGGAAACACCGAATAGCTTTATACCAAGTCAGTTCACAAATCCTGCCAATCCGGCGATCCACCGTTCAACGACAGGTCCCGAGATTTGGAAAGATACTGACGGTAAAGTAGATATATTCGTTGCGGGTGTGGGAACAGGCGGAACAATAACAGGCGTCGGCGAATACCTCAAATCGCAGAACCCAAATGTAAAGATCGTTGCCGTTGAGCCTGCAACATCTCCCGTTCTCTCAAAGGGAACTCCCGGACCGCATAAGATTCAGGGAATCGGTGCGGGGTTTGTTCCGGAAACACTGAATACGGGGGTTTATGACGAAATCGTTACAGTCGCGAATGAGGATGCTTTTGCCACCGGTAAGGCTCTTGCAAGAGAGGACGGTATACTCGTTGGTATTTCATCGGGAGCTGCCGTTTCTGCGGCTACCGAGCTTGCCCGCCGTCCCGAAAACAAGGGTAAAATTATTGTAGTACTTCTTCCGGATACGGGTGATCGTTATCTTTCGACTCCCATGTTTGCGGATTGATTGTATATAAAAGTAAATCATGAGGATTCTTTCCCAAGGGCATCATAATGTGGCGCGAAGCTTGTTTCCAAAAAGCTCCGCGCTTTTTATGATGTTCAAAATGCAGCAGACATAATAACGCTCCGAAATTTTTACGGAGCGGGTTTTTCTTATAAAGACCTATCCTATGAGACAATGTTCAAAGTTTTACATATAAAAAAGTATCAAGTTTCTTGAAAACCTACAAAAAATATGTTATTATAGTAATATGGACGAAAGTCATCGCGAAAGCGCATGGTATCGAATGGCTTTCACTGATAAAACTAAAATACCGGGAGGAATAAAGATAATGAAAATTTCTACTAAAGGGCGTTATGCTCTGCGTATGCTTCTTGACCTTGCCGAACATCAGGAAAACGGATATGTTTCTCTTAAGGATATAGCTGAACGGCAGGATATTTCCAAAAAATACCTTGAACAAATTGTTCCTGTTTTAAACAGATCGGACATATTGAAAACTAACAGAGGTTATCAGGGCGGATATATGCTTGCACATAGCCCCGATAAATATACGGTCGGTATGATACTGCGTCTCACAGAGGGAAGTCTTTCCCCTGTTTTATGCGCTGAACAGAATCCGGTGGAATGCGAAAGAAGCGCCGACTGTCCGACTCTTCCTTTGTGGAAAGGTTTATATAAAGTTATTAACGAATATCTTGAGGGGATAACTCTCAAAGATCTTCTTGACGCACAGCATGAAAAGTATTTGAATGACTATATGATATAAAAATACATTATGTCACGCAGAGTCAAGTTAGGGTAAACCGATATGCAAAAAAACGCACTTTATGTGCGTTTTTTTGCATATTAAAAATCCATTAGAAAGATTAAAAGACAGTTACACATATTGACATTTTATATGAGGCACTTTATAATGATATTAGTACATTTTAATATTTCTTGTAATATCCGGGGTACAGTTATGTTGTCAAAAAATAAAGTGAAAACCGCAGTTCTTGTGCTATCCGTAGTTCCGTTTCTGTTTAGCGGATGCGCTTTCGGGGGAAACAGAGTATTCGGAACAAAGTATGATTCATATAAAAAAGCCGGACAATATCAGGTTGGCAGCTTTGATTACAGCGTCGAAGGAATTGAAAGCATTGATATAGACTGGATCGCAGGTGAGGTTATTTTAAAAGAGACAAAATCATCGTCTCTTAAGGTAAGAGAGAACAGCGAATCTCTTTCAAATTCCGAACAAGTACATTACCTTATCGACGGTAATACATTAATGATTAAATATTGTGAATCGGGATACATCGGAAATATAGACACAAAGTATAAAAATCTTACAGTTGAAATTCCTGCCGGTATTTCGATAACAATCAATTCCGTGAGTGCGGACATTGAAGCCGAAAAACTTACGCAAAATGAGATAAAAGCAGAAAACGTTTCCGGCAGCATAAAAATAGGCTCGCTGAAAGCATCTGATGCTCATATAGACAGCGTAAGCGGTAATATAAATATTGAAAACTCATATGCCGAAAATACGCTTAAGTTTTACAGCGTTTCCGGGAAAATATCTGTTGCAAAAATCAATTCTCCTGAGATTGATATTGAAAGTGTGAGCGGCGATATAACGGCTGAGATGACAAATTCGGCTAAAGCGAGAATTACAACAGTAAGCGCGTCAATAGACCTTACGATACCGAAGAGCAGCGGAACTGAGATCGATTTTTCGACGACAAGCGGGAAGCTTTCAACAAAACTTGATAATACCAACAAGAATAACTTATATACCTTTGCAGCGGAAAAGCCCACTGACGATACTGATGTCAAACCGAGCAGAATAACAGTCGATACCGTGAGCGGAGACCTGACCGTTAAGTAAAAGATAAAGCAACTGAAAAAATGACGCCCGGCAGTTATTATCGTATAATAGTACTGCAAGCGACGTTATTTTTTATTATAAAACACACATGATGACGAAAAGGGAGTGAAAACATGAAGAGGTTTTTTGCTTTCGTACTTGCAGCCGCTTTTTTGGTGGCGACGCTTTGTTTTGACTCATGTGAGAAAAAAGAAAATGTCCATATTGATAATGAGCTGAATGAAAAGTACGGAATAAATATCGATACCTCACATATGAATGCGTATGAAATAAGACAGCTTATCCCGGATGAACTTCCTGAGGTTAAATACGGAGGCGAATCATATCGGATTCTTACATCCGATTCCCGAATTGACGAGCTTGCTGTGGATACAATAACAGGAGATTCTTGTAATGATGAGATATTTAATCGGAATCTTCGTATAGAGAATAGATTCGATATAAAGCTTGAGATATTTGAGGATATGAAACCCGAAGAGAAGATACATGCGACCGTAGCGGCGGGAACTCACGATTATCAACTCGTTGGCTTGTACAATCACCTTTCATATGTACCGATCACGGTAAAAAGCGTTCTAAACTGGTGTGACATCGACGCTGTAGATCTTGATAAACCGTGGCATAATAAGGAGGCAAACAACGGCGCGACATTTAACGGTAAACTTTACACAATATGTTCGGATAC
>CAKSJC010000176.1 GCA_934462885.1 uncultured Eubacteriales bacterium
TGTAATTTTCATAAGATAAGCCTTTCTTTAATTAAAAGTTTTATTTTTATAATGATTCCGGTGCGGACAGACGATTTTCAATTTTAAATCGCAGACACACACGTCGGTTATTTCAGCGTCAGTCCTCCGTGACGGTTATGAACGAATGCAGGAACTTGCGTTCCGCGGCGTTTGCCTGAACGGTTTGTACCGCCGCCACGATCGGAAGCCATTTCTTTATGCACATTTTTGATATGCCGCTTTTTTCACAGAAAAGATCAAGATATTTTTCGGCGTCTTCTTCTTTCCCGCGAAGAAGAAAAAGAAGATATGTGCGCGCAGCGTCGGCTGAAGAGTTTCCCTGCGTTGCATGCGACCAGTCCAAAATATAAGGCTTTCCGTCATCGGATATGATTATATTCGACGGATCGAAATCGCCATGGCATACGTTATTATGCTTAGGCATTCCTTCAAGACGGATATGCAGATCATAGCGGACCGTCGCCGAAAGATCGGTCATGCAGATTTTCATGTTCATTTTATCTTTCTGGCGGTTTAAGAGCGGACAGATTTTTGAGTTCATCTCCGACTGAAGCGCTACAAACAGTTCAAGATACTCTTCTTTCTTTTCGGGATGTTCTTCTATCAGGAGCGAAAGAGATTTCCCTTTGATATATTCGGAAACGATAGTCCATTTTCCGTCTATCGTTGTGACTTCAAGTATTTTCGGGATACTTAATCCGATTTCTTCTACGCGCGCCTGATTGAGGGCTTCATTGAGAACATCGCCTTTTGAATATCCGGAGTTAAAAACCTTCAGGCAGCGTTCCCCGTCGCGGTAAACTGTCTTATCATTTCTGACTGCAATAATTCTGTCAAGATTCATTTTTACCCCTCCCTTAGATTATTTCAGTCCTTTTATATCTTTGCAGATTATTCTTTTTTGTTTTTTAGAGGTCATTTTATCTGCATTTTCAGATGTGCAAGAGACAGAGCTAAGTTTTCGTACTGAATAATAGCGTCGTCAGGCTTATATAAACGGCACGGCGCGAAGCACCACATGGTTTTTATTCCGTTATCATAAAGCAGATTGCAAACCTCCTGCGCTCCCTCGGCAGGAACTGCGATAATACCTATTTTTACGTTGTGTTCTCTGCAAAACTGCGGAAATTTTTTCATAGACAAAATTGGTTTTCCGCTTGCCGAATATCTGTCGTCGGTCACTTTTATATCAAACGCGGCAAGCATTGTCAGTCCGTAATCAGCAAAACCGACATAGTCGAGAAGTGCGCATCCGAGTTTTCCCGCGCCGATTATAACGGTTCCTCCGTTGCCGGAATCAAGAAAAAACTCAAGGCTTCTTGTAAGTTCATCAACAGAATAACCGATCTTCGGCTTTCCCGTACCGCACAAAGAACCGAGATCTTTTCTCACCTGTACCTCGCCGTATCCTAGTTCCCGCGCAATAACGGTTGATGAAATGCTTTCAACATACGGCGGAAGATTTTTCAAAAATTTCAAATAAATCGGTATTCTTCCTAAAGCAGCTTTTGATACTTCCGTTTCTTTCAACATGCCACCTCCCGCGCATTAATCTGACTATTTTATTTTATCAGATTATTTTTCATTTGGGAATTGCCGCTTTCTCATATCGGTATTGCATTTATCGATATGCCAATGAGCGAAACACTTTAATACATCTTTTGCCGATCTGCGTCTCTCCGCGTCACAAATTTTATCCGATAGTCTCTCTTTTCGATTTCACCAACTCTTTTATGAATATATTATCAAGTGCGGAAAGCACGTAATCCTTTCGGTGAATGAGAACGTCTTTATAAACGCGCTTATTTTCTTCGCAGTTTCGCTGTATGAGTCCGTATCTCTTGAGAAGCGGATCCGGTATCGGAGAAACCCACATAAATGTTTCCGGATTCTGACACAAAAGTTCGAACTGGCTTGCACGCTCAAACACAAAAATACGTCTTGCAGAATTATTCGAGAGTTCCTCTTTTTTTACTTCTGAAAGCGGAAGTGACGGAACATACGGGTCGGCATGAGCTATCTCTATCATATCGTGCAAATCGCCGTATGTGATATTCTCTTTGTCCGCGAGATTACTTTTTTCACTCATAAGCAAAACATAGCGAAATTCCGTTATAAGCTCATATAAAAGCCCTTTTTCGTCCATCATCGCCTTATAATACTTATCGTAGTTTTCAGCATAGCGGATAATGCCGAGCTTATAGTCTTCTTCAAATATATTTTTTATTGCTCTCATTGAATTTGTTTCTTTATAGAATATCTCGGCTTCCGAGTCGCGTCCCAGCTGCTGTGAAAACTTTGCAAATGCATCCGCCACATAGCTTGCTCTCGGAACTGAAATAGAAAACCGTTTTGTTTTCTCGGCTCCGCGCCCAAACATTTCTTCAATATCGTCCACTTGTTTGAGAACTGTCTTTGCACAGCGGACAAAAACTTCTCCGTCGGCTGTCAAAAACATTCCTTTAGCGCTTCTTTCAAAGAGAGTCACGCCAAGACTTGCCTCAAGATCTTTTATAGCGCGGCTAAGCGCGGACTGTCCTACATACAAGACCTCGGCTGCTTTATTTATCGAGTTTGTTTCCGCTATTTCCACGGCGTATTTCATATGCAGCAAATTCATAGAAAGCCTCCCGAACTTTTACTCTTCATTAGTATAACACAAAAATCTCGCTAAGTCTACCGATACATGTTATGTATTAAGCAAATATGTCAAAAAATATTTTTTTATATCATCATATTCGGGAATATATCTTTTTTAATATGCCGGGCTTTTTTCTCATTATGATCATAAAACTTTATTTTTCTTCCTTAATATAAAATATATAATCCGAATATTAGAAGCTGTCGTTTATTTGGATAATGTGCCGAAATTTTAACAAAGGCACAAAATGCTGAAAAAAGTTCTTGACAAATCTTTTTCTTTAGTGTATCATTATCCATGGTTAGTGAATGCTAACTGTATTTTCAGATTCAAAGTTAGCAACAGCTAATTTAGATAAAAGAGGTAAAAACATGATGCCGCTCAGTCTCGCAAACATAGGAGAAGTAAATACAATAAAAAAAATCGGCGGAAGTCCTGAGGTGAAAAAACATCTTGAAAACTTAGGATTCGTTGTAGGCGGAAATGTTACCGTGATCACCACACTTGCCGGAAACGTTATCGTTAACGTTAAAGAAGCACGCGTTGCTATCAGCGAGGAAATGGCAAGAAAGATTATGATTTGAACTTTGCTCAGGCATTAACGGTTTGACTGCTTAATAATTATTTTTCCGCATATATTTTTCTCTATTGCAAAAAACATTATTAATATAAATCAATATAAGGAGGATACAGGAGATGAAGACTCTAAGACAGGTAAAAATCGGAGAAACCGTCAAAGTTGTAAAACTCCATGGCGAAGGCGCAGTTAAACGCCGCATCATGGATATGGGACTTACAAAAGGCACTGAGGTTTATGTGCGTAAAGTAGCGCCCCTCGGAGACCCTATTGAAGTTACCGTCCGCGGTTACGAGCTTTCTCTGCGTAAAGCTGACGCAGATATGATCGAAGTCGAATAAGAAAAATACCTTAACTAAAAGGACCCGTGCTTTCACGGCAAGCATTCGGTTAGCAACAGCTAATTAAAGAAAGAAGGATATTCTTCATGAGTAACATAAGAATTGCCCTTGCGGGCAACCCGAACTGTGGTAAGACCACACTCTTCAATGCTTTAACCGGTTCCAATCAGTTCGTTGGTAACTGGCCCGGCGTTACGGTCGAAAAAAAAGAAGGTAAACTCAAAAAGCACGACGGCGTTATCATCACAGACCTTCCCGGTATTTATTCTCTCTCTCCTTACACACTTGAAGAAGTAGTT
>CAKSJC010000177.1 GCA_934462885.1 uncultured Eubacteriales bacterium
AGTAACTACCGTCTTATTTGCAATTTCTGTCTTTGTATGGCTCTTATCGCATTTTTCCGTGAGCTTATCTTATGTTGACTCCGACTATGGAAAATCTTTACTAAATGCGGCAGGGAGCTTTTTAGCGCCCTTGTTTGCCCCGCTTGGCTTTGGAAACGCCTATGCTGTAACTTCCCTTATCTGCGGACTTGCAGCTAAAGAGGCCGTTATATCTTCTTTAGCCGTACAGGTCGGATCAGGAGGAATAAAATATGTTCTCGGTGAGCTATTCACACTGCCTACGGCAGTTTCGTATGTCTCCTTTGTATCTCTCTACCCTCCGTGCGTTTCTTCTTTCTCTGCTTTATGTGATGATTTCGGATTTTTATATGCGATAAAATGCGTATTTTTTCAATTTGCATCCGCATATATCATATCGTTTTTTTTATACAATTTATTGGCTGTCTTTTTTAAATAAATCGTAATTCTCTTGACAAACAACACTTACTGTGATATACTACAATAAAATTAAGAATAGGAAAGCAAGAACAGATTTATGGAAAACATCCGTTTCACGTTTGCAAATCGATTTTACTTTTACTTTTTTCACCGAAAGTAAGAGCGATTTGTGATGCGAAAACGGATTTACGTTTAAACTAAGCTTTGATTTTATTAATCAACAGATTGTTTTAAGAGCCGTGCGGATTACAGATCCGCACGGCGTTCTGTTTTTATAAACTCCCGCATTCCTATTTTTGAAATTAAATTTTACGAAAGCCGGTTAAGCATGAAAATCTTAGTATTAAACGGTCCGAACATAAATATGCTCGGAATACGTGAGCCCGAACATTACGGTAATGAAACATACTCACAGCTCTTAAAAATGATCAAAGATCATTGTGATGCTTTAGGGATTGAGGTCGAATGTTTCCAGTCAAACCATGAAGGCGCTCTTATTGATAAAATACAGGAAGCGTACGGAAAATGCAACGGTATTATTTTTAACCCCGGAGGCTATACTCATACATCGATAGCTCTTCTTGACGCCCTGAAAGCGGTAAAAATCCAAACAGTGGAAGTTCACATTTCGGATGTCGAAAGCAGAGAGTCATTCAGACAAATAAGTTATATAAGAGAGGCATGTGTAAAAACCATATCGGGGCATGGAATTTACGGGTACATCGAAGCAATTGACTTTCTCATAAAAACACAGGATAGCCTGAAAAAAATATAAAAAAAGAGGTATGAAAAAATGAACAATATGGAATTTATAGGAAAACTTACTATACCGAAAGAGCTTAAGGAAATGTTTCCTATAAGCGCCGGATCAGTAGAAATAAAAAAGGAAAGAGATTCAGAAATACGAAAGGTGTTCACCGGAGAGAGTGATAAATTTATTCTCATAATAGGACCTTGTTCTGCGGATAACGAAACTGCCGTTATTGATTATGTATCGCGCCTCTGTCCGGTTCAGGAAAAAGTAAAGGATAAAATTATAATTATTCCCCGCATATACACGAACAAACCGAGGACGACAGGCGACGGGTATAAGGGAATGCTTCACTACCCCGATCCGAACAAAAAACCCAATATGCTTGAAGGAATAATAGCAATCCGCCATCTGCATTCGAGAGCAATAGCCGAAACGGGATTCACCTGTGCCGATGAAATGCTCTACCCGGAAAATTACCGTTATCTTGACGACTTACTCGGATACGTTGCGGTAGGCGCTAGATCGGTGGAAAACCAGCAGCATAGACTTACATCAAGCGGAATAGATATTCCTGTCGGAATGAAAAATCCAACCAGCGGCGATATATCTGTAATGATGAACTCCATAGCAGCGGCACAGCATGCACATATGTTCATCTACCGCGGATGGGAAGTCCAAACCAGTGGAAACGATCTCTCTCACGCCATACTTCGCGGATACACCGACAAACACGGAAAGAACCTATCAAACTACCACTATGAGGATTTGCTGTTGCTTTTAGAAGCGTATAACAAAAGTGAATTGAAAAATCCTGCAGCAATTATAGACACAAACCATGCAAATTCGGGCAAAAAATACCTTGAACAGATAAGAATTTCTAAAGAAATACTACAATCATGCAATTATAACCATGACATCAAAAAATTAGTAAAAGGTCTCATGATTGAAAGTTATATTGAGGATGGGTCTCAAAAAATAAGTGATTGCATGACATACGGTCAGTCAATAACCGATCCTTGTCTTGGTTGGGAAAAGTCGGAAAAACTAATATACGATATTGCCGATATGCTTTGATGCGGCTTACAAATTCACATCAAATAAAAAAGTTTAAATCTAAACAGATAAGAAAAAATGTTCTGTTTTAATATTAGTTTTGTATACTGTATATTTTATCGCTTAAAAATTTAAAAAAGTTCGGGGAAAAACTTTTCAAAAAAGTTTTTCCCCGATTTGCCACTGAATGCTAAAAAGACTGCTCCGTTTTGTTATTTTAGAATTTTTCGCAAATAAAATATCCGTAATTTCTCTTTGATCGTATCAGTTTTCTCATAAAAACTTTTTCGAATTTCTCGTTAATATTTCTGACATGAACAGCGATAAGTCCTGCCGGGTTTTTTGTACTCAATCTTTCAAGAGGCAAGCAAAAACGACATATTTTATCTGCGTCAAAATAATAATCCTTATCGATAAAGGAGTCTAAATATTTAAATATCATAAGCTCGCTTGACGTTGCCAATATCATGTTTCCATATATTTCAATAAAATAGTCTCCGACAAAGACATTCGGTGAGGTATATACACCGAACGGAGTCTTTGCCTCCATCGAAAGTCCAAGCATTTTCGATATCTTATCATCCAAAATTCTAAATGCTTCCTCATCGTCAGCGGCTCTTTTAGCGTTTAATGCCGAATTTACAAATCCGTTTCCAATGGCAACTACAAAAATATCATCAAACGGTGTTCTTCTAACGGAATCGAACACGTCACAGAATGTTAAAATAGCTATTACCGGCAAATTTTTGCCTATATCTGATATCACGGAAACTGCACAAGGTGTTCCAAGATCGAATAATTTATTTCGAAGGGCACATGCTCTATCCGTAATATCGCTATCACAGATAAGTATCATAATTAAACTGCGTGCACTCCTTTTTCAGCGTCAGAATATTCGGCGTCTAATCCGTATTTCTTTGCTTTACGGTACTCAAAAAACTTTGTGGCTACCTGCTCAAACAGAGCGTATGAAAGTACGTCTTCTTCCTGTTCTTCGTACTGTTTTACTTCCGCGCGAAGCTTTGAAAGCTCCGGAGAGAGCTTATCGGCAGGGCGGTATGTTATCGGCTTTTCATCCCCGATAATCTTCTTTCTGAACTCCGGCGAAATAGGAGCAGGGGTCTTTCCGTATTCTCCGCGAACAAGTCCTTTAAATTCTTTCGAAACCATCTTATAACGTTCTCCCGCAATAACGTTAAGAACAGCCTGTGTTCCGACTATCTGAGATGTGGGTGTTACAAGCGGCGGGAAGCCTGCATCTTCACGCACTCTTGGCACTTCCGCAAGAACTTCCGGAAGCTTGTCACTCTTTCCCTGCTGTTTAAGCTGTGATACGAGGTTTGAAAGCATTCCTCCCGGCACTTGATAAAGGAGGCAGTTTACATCTACTTTAAGCACCTTAGGGTCAAGAAGTCCGCTTGCGAGGTACTTTTCTCTGAGAGGTGTAAAATACTGGCAAATCTTATCAAGCTGTTTTAGATCAAGATCCGTATCATATTCCGTACCCTGAAGAGTAGCTACAATAGATTCTGTCGGAGCCTGAGAGGTTCCCATTGCCAGGGGAGAGATGGCGGTATCTACA
>CAKSJC010000178.1 GCA_934462885.1 uncultured Eubacteriales bacterium
CTTGTAAGAGGAACACCCGCGCACGACATGGGACGCGGTATAACCGTTCCCGTCGGAAAAGAGACTCTCGGACGTATGTTTAACGTGCTCGGAGAGCCTGTCGATGAAAAAGAAGCTCCGGAAAACGCGGAGAGGTGGGAAATACACCGTCCCGCTCCGTCGTATGAAGAGCAGGCGACTTCGACTGAAATACTGGAAACAGGAATAAAGGTTATAGATCTTATCTGTCCGTACACTAAGGGAGGAAAGATAGGACTTTTCGGAGGCGCGGGAGTCGGCAAAACGGTTCTTATAATGGAGCTTATAAATAACGTCGCAAAAGAGCACGGCGGAATCTCGGTGTTCACCGGCGTCGGGGAACGCACGAGAGAGGGAAACGACCTTTATAACGAGATGGCACAGTCGGGAGTTTTGAATAAAACCGCGCTCGTGTACGGTCAGATGAACGAGCCGCCGGGAGCGAGAATGAGAGTCGGACTGTCAGGTCTTACAATGGCTGAATATTTCCGCGACCGCGAGGGGCAGGACGTGCTTCTCTTTATCGACAATATATTCCGCTTTACTCAGGCGGGAGCCGAGGTGTCGGCGCTTCTCGGACGTATGCCGTCCGCGGTAGGATATCAGCCTACTCTTGCCGATGAAATGGGCGCCCTTCAGGAACGTATCACTTCGACGAAAAAAGGCTCTATTACATCAATACAGGCAGTATACGTTCCGGCGGACGACTATACAGACCCTGCCCCCGCCACAACGTTTGCACATCTCGACGCGACGACCGCATTAAGCCGTGCTATTGCGTCACAGGGCATATATCCTGCCGTTGACCCTCTTGAGTCAACGTCGAGGATACTTACTCCCGAGGTCGTCGGGGAAAAGCATTATGAGACGGCGAGAAGAGTTCAGGAAGTTCTCCAGCGCTATAAGGAGCTTCAGGATATCATAGCGATAATGGGTATCGACGAGCTTTCCGAGGAAGACAAGCTCACCGTTTCGAGAGCGAGAAAAATGCAAAGATTTTTGTCTCAGCCTCTTCATGTTGCGGAAGCGTTCAACGGCTTCCCGGGGAAATATGTTCCGGTACGCGAGACGATACGCGGATTCTCGGAAATACTCGATGGAAAATGCGACAATTTGCCTGAGAGCGCTTTCCTCTATATAGGAACTATTGACGAAGCTTTTGAGAAGGCGAAGATGAAACACGAAGAGTAAGCCGGAGGTGCGGTTTAGGAATGAAGAAATTCAAATTGCAGATAGCTTCTCCGGACGGAATGAAATTCGACGGAGAAGCGGTGCAGCTTTCGGTTCGCGGAATATGCGGAGATCTTGCCGTTCTCGCGGGGCATATACCTCTTGTTACCGCTCTGCGCGAGGGAGAGTGCCGCATATACCTTGAAGACGGCGAAAAAATCAGACATGCTTATTCGTCGGGCGGAATGCTTATGGTTTCGCACGACGGGGTGAGGCTTATGTCGTCGGAATTTATATGGAAAGACTGATCCGATAAAGAAAAAACGTCAATAAAATATTGAGAAACGGGCAAAAACTTTTTTTCAAAAAGTTTTTGCCCGTTTCTCTGGAGATTTAGTCAGAATGAATAGAAAAAACAAGCGCAACTGTTTCGTGTAACTTGCATAGCTATTCTTTTTTCGATTTAAGATCTTTTGACATGATTTTTTTGTTTTATAAATATAGACGGTGCGGGGAATTTAATAAACAATTCAGGCTCTTTATGAGATTGTTTCGGTTATGAGTTCATCGATAAGAGCATGTCCTTTTATCGAAGGATGTATACCGTCATCCGAGAGCAGCTCGCCATAGTTATGTGAAATGAGAAACGGACGGCGTATATCGATTATCGGGCATTCTGTCTCGGCGGCTATTTTCTCTGCGGTGTGACTGTAATACTCCTGCCATCTGTAAAGAGTGCTTGAGTCTCCGAGCCACGAAAGTATATTGTCATATGAAAGATTTCTGGATATCCAATTCATATATTTTTCCGAATCAAGCGGTACAAGATTGCATACGCATACTTTTGCGCCTGCTTCACGGGCGTATGCTATAAGTTTTTTGTACACGGGAACATAGCTGCTTATCGGCGTATTGGGAAGATGCTCTTCTTTTGGAGCTTCGGATATTTCATTCCAGCGATAATCGCAGTCGTTTCCGCCGTACTCGAATATAACCGTCGTATCCGAGACGCGCGTCGTAAGACGCTTTTTTATAATATCTTCACCGGTTTTTACGGTTGCTCCCATTATCGAACAGTTCGTAACCTCATATCCCGAATCTTTCAGCTTGGCAAAGCGATCTTTATAAAGCTTGTGGCGGCCGGCTTCTTCGGAATAATATACTCCTCGCATTACAGAGTCACCGAAAATTAATATTTGCTTCATTTTTGATACCTACAGTTTTTTTTGGTTATGTGTTATTATAACGTTGTGTAGTTATTATATAATATAAATCCTGTATTTTAACACTCATGTTTGGTATAGTTCTCTCTACATTTGGTTTATTCAAAATTGTAGATAAAAAACACGCGAATCTACTGATCGTAGAAAGCTTTTCCATATTTCTACTTTCGGTAGAATACTTTTTTCTCTTGATTTTAACATAATAATATGATAAAATTTTCTTCAATACACATATCGCCAAGCATCTCACGATGTAATGTAAAGAAAAGCGTAATTATTCAGTTAATAAGATTCACACGGAGGTCTTTTAATGGATCAGATAGATCTTTCTTTGACGATTGCACAAAATATAACCGAACTCAGACGGAAAAATTCCATGACTCAGGCAGAGCTTGCAGAGCGTCTCGGATATTCGGATAAAAGCGTATCCAAGTGGGAACGTGCGGAGGGAACTCCCGATGTTATTTGTTTAAAAAAGATAGCGGACACTTTCGGCGTTACGGTTGATTATCTTCTTCAGTCGGAACACCCCGAAAAAGAGGCGGTTTGCGAGAGTATGACGGAAAAAACTTCTTCCGAGTCTTACTCGATAAATCATTTGGCCGTATCGTTTCTTTCCGTTACCGGAGTATGGCTTCTTGCTATAACTGTTTTTGTTATATTAAAGCTGTGCGCCGTAGTCTCTTATCTGCCTTTTGTAATAGCCATTCCGATAACCGCTGTCGTTCTTATCGTTTTCAATTCTCTTTGGGGAAAACGCATTCTCGGTTTTTTTGCGGTTACGTTTCTTGTGTGGAGTATTCTGTTCTTGATCTGTTATATATTCCGAGGATATTCCGTATGGCTTCTTATGACGTTGGGCGTTCCGGCAACCGTTGTAGTGTTCCTTTCGTACAGAGTTAAGATAACGAAAAAATAAACCGACTTCCCACGGGACTTCACTTCATTTTTAATGCGCTCCCCTTGACAAGATACGGCGCAAATGATATAATATAACGTAACATATAAAAGGCAACGATGGGAAGAAGTAATTCGTGCAGTGCCTCAAAGAGAGCGGCGGGGGCTGAGATCGCCGCAGCGCACGGCGGACGAAGTAGTCCCGGAGCTTCGGCGGCGAATAAAAGTAACCGCAGACGTGTTCTCACGTTACAGAGAAGGAGGATATTTGTCCTCTTTGAGCGCGTCTTTATAAGACGAACACGGGTGGTACCGCGCATAATGCGTCCTGTTCTGACAGGACGTTTTTTTATTTTCCGTTTACATTTTAATTTTAATGTAAAAAATAAAAACGTACAGTACTTATGCAATCTTCTTAAAAATTCAATCTTTCCGCAAGGATTTACATTATGAAAAAAGAACTGCCAAAGACTTATTCGCCTTCCGAATTTGAGGGGCGGATAT
>CAKSJC010000179.1 GCA_934462885.1 uncultured Eubacteriales bacterium
TTGTAATGTCGTAGGCTTTGTCGCCGAGGTTAAGTCTGATCTCTCCGTCAACGACCTGTCCCTGCGGTCTTTGAAGAAGCTGCATAAGAGAAAGACTGGTTACGGATTTACCGCAGCCCGATTCTCCGACGACACCTACGGTCTTTCCTATCGGCACTTCAAAAGTTACTCCGTCAACGGATTTTACCGTACCCGCGTCTGTGAAAAAATACGTGTGCAAATTATCAAATTCGACGGCATTCGCGGGATCATGCATAGTTGTCAGATATTCTGATTCGGGAACATTCTTGCGCTTGCGTTTCTTTTCGAAAGCGTTTGTTATTTTACGGTTTTCCCTGCTGATTTTCCTTGATTCTCGGGCAGAGAGATAACCATCATCATGTTTTTTTGCCATTATAAAACTCCTCTCCGGCCTTTTATCTCTTCATCTTCGGGTCAAAAGCGTCTCTCAGTCCGTCGCCGACAAGGTTGAATGCAAGAACCGTAAGGAGAAGACAAACGCCTGCCGGGATCCAAATAAACCAAAAGTTTGTAAGAACGTAAGTATTCTGTACGTCGTTTATGATGTTACCCCATGAAGCAAACGGGAATTTAACTCCAAGACCGAGATACGAAAGCGTTGCTTCAATGATGATCGTTCCTCCGAGTCCCATTGTGCAGGTTACGATAAGCTGAGGAATTACGTTCGGGATGAGATGCTTGAATATCCTGCGGTGTACGCTTATACCGCAGGCTTCAGTTGCTGTCATGAACTCCTGTTCTCGGAGAGAAAGGATCTGTCCGCGAACCAGTCTTGCTACTCCCGGCCAGCTTAAGAAACCAAGTATAAGCATGAGATACAGCATTCTTATCTGAGGGTCAACTCTCATTTTATCCATCGCGGCGCCGAGAATAATTATAACCGGCGTTGACGGGATACAATAGAAAATATCAACGATACGCATTATAAGGTTATCGACCCATTTTCCAAAGTAACCTGAAATGCCGCCGAGTATAACTCCGATAACGGTCGCGATCAATTCAACTATGAAGCCGATAACAAGAGATACGCGGCCGCCGTACATTATACGTGTAAGCATATCCATGCCGTTTTTATCTGTACCGAGCCAATGCTCTTTTGACGGAGCGGAGTACGTATCAAAAACTCTTGTTTCTGTTTCCTGCTTTACTGTCCAAGAAGAAGTTTTTGGATCATATGATACAAAATATTCGCTTGTCACACCGTTTTCGTCTGTAAAAGCAAATTCCTCATTGCCGTTTTCAATAGATTCCGCAAGCTCTTCCTTGAACTGACGGGTAAGGAAAACATCAGACATCACGGGATTTACGACATAGCGGCTTACATATGCGATTTCCGATGTGCCGTCGTATATGACTCCGTTTTCATCAACCGTATATTCTACTCCGCCGGAGGTAAACTTGTTCTCGCCGAGCGAGAAAGCCTTCAGCGCATTAAACTGCATATCAAATGTCAGCTTCTGATCGCCGACGCTTGTGCTGATTATATCTTTATAAGCGATGCCTATCATCTCGCCGCCTTTGATCGATACGCTGTAAAAATCCGCTCCTTCTTCCGTTATTTCATACGTAACGTTTGAATAGGTGAAAGAAGTATTTCCCTTTTGCAGAGCAAGTATCATTTGTGCCTGTATGATAGAGCTGAAGTTTTGTCCGTCTGCGGATGAATAACGGAATTCTTTATTTTCGATAACACCCGCAAAGTCTTTTTTCTGAATCTCTGTTGTATAGAATATCTGATCCTCAGCGTACGGCGATATAAGACCGCCGACAAAAGAGAAAAGAAACATAAATACAAGCACAGAGAGACCGACGACAGCTATTTTATTACGAAAAAACCTCTTTGCTACCAGTGTTCCCGGAGAAAGAACTTTTACTCGTCTGTCGTCATTTAAAGAATACTCCTCTTCCGGCGTTTCATTTATTTCATTATTCAGTTGATCCATATTGTCATTCATTTTTTATTCTCCTTTGTTTAAGCAATACGAACGCGTGGATCAACCACTGCATAAAGTATATCCGAGATGAGGTTTCCTGCCAAAGTAAGTATGGCAAGGAAAACAAGATAGAACATTGAGAACGGAATATCACCGGCTACCATCGCGGTATATGACGTATATCCGATACCGGGAATACCGAAAAGAGTTTCAGTGATAAGAGCGCCCGAGAAAAGTCCGGGGAGCGAACCGCCTATGATAGTTACAAGCGGAATAAGCGTATTTCTGAAAGCATGGTGATAAATGACTTTTCTTTCGGAAAGACCTTTTGCGCGCGCTGTTCTGATATAGTCTGCGTTGAGAACTTCAAGCATATTCGTTCTTGTGTAACGCATGAGAGAACCTATGCTTATTACAACAAGAGTTACGATAGGCATTACAAGGTGATCCGCTTTATCGAGGAACTGTCCCCACGGCGACAGAAGTTCGTAACTTCTTCCGATCAATCCGTAAAGATCAAACCAACCGAGTTTAACTGAAAATACGAGTTTCATCAAAGAAGCAAAGAAAAACGTCGGGAGCGACATTCCCGCAAGAGCGATAACGGAAACAGCATAGTCGGTTTTCGAATACTGTTTTACGGCTGCGACAATACCGAGAGGAATCGCAATGATCAGCTCAAAAAACATTGCAATGGCGCCCATGACGAATGAAAGCCATACCGTGTCGTGAAACTTTTCAATTACGGGAACGGTATAAAACCAGCTGTCTCCGAAATTGCCGCGTACCATATCCCACAGCCAAAGAATGAATCCCACAACAAGTCCCTTATCCATTTTATAAAGAGCCGTTAGCTGCTCCATCCATTCCTCGAAGCTTTTTGATCCGGGCTGCATGGACTTTGAACGGGCAATCGTTTCAATATATGAAGTCGGCAAGCACCTCATAAGGCAATAAATAATGAAAGATACAAAGAATAATATTACCACGGATAATAAAATTCTTTTTATGATATATTTTTTCAAGCGTTTATTCCTCCGTTTTTTACATACCAGAAAGTTTACGATAGCCGGTATACTGCGTATGAAGCAACGACCTCACAAGAAACTGTGGGGTCGTTCCTTTATACGCAGTCTTTCCCCCGGAATTTCCGGGGGACGACTGTGTAATAAACTTTATATTGTGATCCTTTTACGGATTACTTGTTGAGCTCGATTTTTTCGACCTCAGCCATCCAACCGTAGAATGTTGTGATATCAGGAGTTACTGTATCCATATTAACACGTTCCGTGCTGAATATGATAGCGTTCTTTCTCTGATATACAGGGATTTCAACTGCCCAGTCGATAACCTTATCAAGGCAAGCCTTATACATAGCCTTACGGTATGTCTGATCCGTGGAAGTGCGTGCGTCAAGGATCATCTGGTCGAGTTCGGCGTCGGTAATCTTATACATATAGTTAGAACCGCCTGCTGCCTTACCGTCGTTTGCAACGTCAGCGTAATAGATCTGATACATATCGGGGTCTACTGTTGCGTTCCATGCAGCTGCCCACATAGCAACCTCTCCTGCTTCAAGTGCAGTCCAGAGTTCGCTTGAGTTTGTAAGGTCACGAACGATGAGATTGATACCGATCTCGGCAAGAGCTTCCTTAGCGAGTGTGCAGATCATAAAGGACGGGTGATCGCCGACACCGTCTCCGGGGATCCACAATTCGTATTCAAGAGAAGCGCCTTCGGGAGCTTCAACTGCCTTGCCGTCTTCAATCTTGTAGCCTG
>CAKSJC010000180.1 GCA_934462885.1 uncultured Eubacteriales bacterium
GAGTAGTGTTTATTCTTATGGAACGCTCCGGAAATGACAAAGAAAAAAAGCCTTTGATAACAGATCCGTATGATATGACGTTTTCAGCCGCTCTGAAAACCGGTTTTTTTCAGGTGCTGTCTCTTGTTCCGGGTACGTCGCGTTCAGGATCAACCATAATCGGAGCTATGGCGGCAGGTGTTTCAAGAGAAGCCGCCGCGCTGTTCTCGTTCTTTCTCGCTATCCCCGTCATGTTCGGGGCGAGCTTTTTGAAAATCGTAAAATACGCCGCGCAAAGCGGTCTTTCGCTGACAATCGAGGAGAGCCTGATAGCGGTTGTAGGATGCGCGGCGGCATTTGCAGTATCTTTTGTGACAGTGCGTTTCCTCGTCGGATTTGTAAAACGTCACAGCTTTGAGGTTTTCGGGTGGTACAGGATAGCGCTCGGCGTTGCGGTGATTATTTATTTTGCGTTCGCCGGGAGATAGAGAACCGCCGTAAAATCGGATGTTTCCAAAGCCGCCTTGCAATTTTCAAAACGGAAACAGATGGGAGCGCGCTCATATATGCCGTGAAAAAGTGTTCGGGGGATTTATCCTCCGAACACGTATTTGCCGAGATCTTCAAATTCGAGTATTTCAGTAAGAATATAGTTTGAAACGAACATTCCGGCAGGCGTCAGCGCGTATACGCCGTTTGAGTGGGTCATAAAGCCTCCCTTTATGAACGGCTCGCATTTTTTACCGTACAGAGTTTCGAAAGAGGTTCCGTAACGGTGCGAAAATTCTCTTGAATCTATTCCCGCACATAGTCTCAGGCGCAGCATTATGTATTCGCCCATGCGTTCACGTTCTTCGACAGTCTCGCATTCCGATGTGAGGCGGACTCTTGAGCCGGGTACGGTGACGCCTTCGATGTACTTTTTTATGTCGGGAGTGAAAGCAAAGCGGTTTCCGTTGAAGAAAGAGTGAGCCGATACGCCGAAACCAAGGTATTCGTCGCAGTTCCAGTATTTTAGGTTGTGTACGCACATACGTCCGGGACGGGAAAAGTTAGATATCTCATACTGCGCGTACCCTTTACGTCGCAGAAGATTTATAGCTTCGAGATACATATCGGCTTCCGTATCTTCATTCGGAAGAAGAGGAGCTATTGACTGATAATTCGCGTAAAACGCCGTCCCGGGCTCTATCTTCAAATCATAGAGTGAGATATGCTCGGGAGCCATCGATGTGAAATAGTGTATTGAGTGGAGAAGAGAGTCTGTTGTCTGATACGGTATGCCGAACATGAGATCGACATTTATATTCTCAAACTTTGCGTCGCGCGCCATTCTGTAAGAGCGTGCGAAATCCTTTCGGGTATGGCGGCGGGAAAGCGCTTTCAGCTCGTTTTCATGCGCGCTTTGCAAACCGAAGCTTATTCTGTCAACTCCGAGGCGGCGCAGCTTCAAAAGCATGGGATAATTTACGGTCGCGGGGTTAGCTTCTATGGTAAACTCAGCGTATTTAGCTATATTGAAGTTTTTCTTTATAGCGCGTATCAAACGGTATAACTCATCCTGCGGGATAGAAGTCGGGGTTCCGCCTCCGATAAACACGGTGTCAGGCTCATATGACGCCGCCGCATCACGGTAGCTTTCCATGTGCGCGATAAGCGCGTCGACATATCTCGTAATAATCCCGGGGTCCGATGGAGGAGCCGAATTGAAATCACAGTACGCGCATTTTGAAATACAAAACGGTATATGAAAATAAAGACCAAGCTTTTTCTTGTCACTTAGCAGATATCGCATATATAAAAACCTTTCCGTGGGATGAGGTTCGAAAATTTATGCAAAAGCCGTTTTTATTATATATCCACAACGTAGGACGATCGTTTTTTTGCATAAATTCGAGATTTTCGGAAAAAACTCTTTAATTATCGTCATCCAGCTTGAGGACAGCCATGAAAGCTTCCGGTGAAACCTGTACGGAACCAAGCTGACGCATCTGTTTCTTTCCCTCTTTTTGCTTTTCAAGGAGTTTTTTCTTACGTGTTATATCTCCTCCGTAACATTTTGCAAGAACGTCCTTGCGCATTGCTTTTACAGTCTCGCGCGCTATAATTTTCGAGCCTATCGCCGCCTGTATCGGTACCTCAAAGAGCTGACGAGGGATGTTGTCCTTGAGCTTTTCGGCTATCTTTCTGGCTCTGGCGTACGCTTTGTCCGCGTGAACAATGAATGTAAGCGCGTCTACCATATCTCCGTTCAAGAGAAAATCGAGCTTAACTAAATTCGACGGCTCATATCCCTCGAGTTCGTAGTCGAGCGACGCATATCCGCGGCTTCTTGATTTAAGAGCGTCAAAGAAATCGTAGATTATCTCGTTGAGAGGAAGCTTGTAGTGAAGCTCTACGCGCTCAGTGTCTATATATTTCATATCGATAAATACACCGCGTCTGTCCTGACACAGATCCATAATACCGCCCACGTATTCGGTAGGAGTGATGATAGCGGCGGAAACTATCGGCTCAGCCGCCGATTCTATTTCGTCGGGGGAAGGATAGTTCGTCGGGTTATCGATGTAAACGACCTCACCGTTTTTCTTTGTGATCTTGTAGATAACACTCGGAGCTGTTGTTATAAGATCAAGGTTGAATTCACGTTCGAGACGTTCTTCGATGATCTCCATGTGGAGAAGTCCGAGAAAACCGCAGCGAAAACCGAATCCGAGCGCGATACTGGTTTCAGGTTCAAAAGTGAACGCCGCGTCGTTAAGCTGGAGTTTTTCGAGAGCGTCCTTTGTTTCGTTGTATTTTGCACCGTCAGCGGGATAAATGCCGGCGTATACCATCGACTGGACTTTTTTGAATCCCGGAAGAGGGTCATTTGCCGGAGCGTCCGTATGAGTTACCGTATCGCCGACTCGGGTATCCGTTACGTTCTTTATGGAGGCTGTGAAATATCCGACCTCTCCTGCGGATAAGTCTCCCGTTGGGCGAAGTCCGAACGGTCCCATAACACCGACTTCGACTACCTCAAACTCAGCGCCCGCGTGCATTAGTTTTATATGGTCTCCGTTTTTTAATGTGCCTTCGACTACTCTTATATAAACGACAACTCCGAGGTAACTGTTGTATACAGAGTCGAATATAAGACAGCGCAGAGGCGCGTCGGCGTCGCCTGAAGGAGCGGGAATATCGCGGATTATAGCATCCATGACTTGATTTATGTTAAGTCCGGTTTTTGCGGATACAACCGGAGCATCCTCTGCGGGGATACCGATTACGTCTTCGATTTCGGTTTTGCATTTTTCGGGCATAGCGGAAGGAAGATCGGCTTTATTTATTATCGGAACTATTTCAAGATTAGCGTCTACGGCAAGATAAGCGTTGGCGAGCGTCTGTGCTTCAATTCCCTGCGTGGCATCTACGACAAGAAGAGCGCCTTCGCAGGCGTTGAGTGAGCGTGACACCTCATAGTTAAAGTCGACATGTCCGGGAGTATCTATCATATTGAGCGCGTATTCCTCACCGTCGGGAGCGATGTAATCAATACGTACCGCGCGTGCTTTTATGGTTATACCTCTTTCGCGTTCAAGATCCATGTTGTCGAGGAGCTGATCCTCCATATCGCGTTTGTTGACAGTGTTTGAAAACTCAAGTATTCTGTCTGCCAAAGTTGATTTGCCATGGTCTATATGAGCGATTATTGAGAAATTTCTTATGTGTTTTTGTTTTTCTGTAAGAGCCATATAAACTCCT
>CAKSJC010000181.1 GCA_934462885.1 uncultured Eubacteriales bacterium
TTCGATTTCAATAAGCTCAGTCGGTAATTCTCCTGCAACAGAATATTCTCTGTCAGGTGATATTACCGAATAATAATAATAAAACAGTCCATCCCCCTCAAGGGCAAATTTCGAGAGAAGTTCAGCAAATGATATAACAATGCTAAAAACGTCATATTCGTCGCATGCTTCTGATTTTGTAAGTTCCGCTCGTTTTACTACTGTTTCACCGCTATCCCAACCGTCGGCATGGATAACTATTGCGGCAGCATATACGCCGAGCGATTTTTTTACTTTCAATAAAAATCTGACTATACCGTTACTCGGAAATGCCCCGAACAACGACACGTCTTCGTTATCGATTAAATTGATTTTATGTTCTTCAAAATTTGTTTTCATTTTACGGAAGTTATATGCCAGATATTTTCTGCATATTCCTTGATGCTTCTGTCGGCAGAAAAGAATCCCGCACCTGCAATATTGTAAATGGATTTCTTTATCCATTCATCTTCATTTTTATATGTCATGACCATTTTTTCGTAAACATTCATATATGAATCATAATCCGCAAGACACATATACGGATCTGCAATACCGTGGCTGTAAAGGAAATAATTCACCATATTACCGAAGTTGTTCCCGACTAAATTTCCGCGCAGTCTGTCAACCGCATTTCTAAGTCTGTAACTTCCGGTATAATAGCTCAGCGAAGAATACCCCCTCTTCCAGAGGTCATCTACTTCATCCGATTTTAAACCGAAGATAAATATATTGTCCTCTCCGACAGCATCTTTCATTTCAACATTAGCCCCATCAAGAGTTCCGATGGTAAGCGCGCCGTTTACCATAAATTTCATGCACCCGGTTCCGCTTGCTTCTTTTCCGGCGAGAGATATCTGCTCGCTTATATCAGTTGCAGGCATTAATATTTCTGCTGTACTTACGTTATAATCTTCAACATATATAACGTTAAGAATCTCGCGTGCTTTGGGATCTCTCGCAATCTCTTCTCCGAGACTCCAAATAAGTTTTATAATATCTTTTGCAAGATAATACCCCGGAGCTGCTTTTCCTCCGAAAATAAATGTAGTCGGAACATATTCTCCGTTGGGATTTTCCTTTATTTCATTATATAGCGTCAGAATCTTCAGCACATTAAGCAGCTGGCGCTTATATTCGTGCATTCTCTTAACCTGGACGTCAAATACAGAATTCACGTCAACGGTTTTTCCTGATTTATTAAAAAGATATTTTGAAAAAGCAAGTTTATTATCAAGTTTGATTGTTTTCAGCTTTTCCTTTACCGTACTGTCGTTCACATATTTTTTAAATCCCGTCAAAAGCTCAAAGTTCTTATGATATTCTCTTCCGAGTGTTTCATCAAGAAGTGACGAGAGTCCCGCATTTGAGAAACAAAGCCATCTTCTCATAGCTATTCCGTTTGTTACATTTGTGAACTTATACGGCATGGCATTGTAATAATCATGGAACACCGTTCTCTTTAAGATATCTGAATGAAGAGCTGATACACCGTTTACCGTATGAGATGCTGCAACGCTGAGATTTGCCATTCTTACTTGTGAATATCCTATAACAGCCATACGTGAGATTCTGTCCCAGTCGCCGGGATACATATTCCAAAGATCTGCGCAAAGTCTCCGGTTTATTTCTTCAACTATCATATATATTCTCGGAAGCTTAAGCTTAAATAAAGCCACGTTCCATTTTTCAAGCGCTTCAGGGAGTACCGTGTGATTCGTATACGATACGACTTTCGTTACTATCGTCCAAGCTGACTCCCATGAATATGAATAAACGTCCATAAGAATACGCATTAATTCGGGAATACAGAGCGCCGGGTGCGTATCATTTATGTGTATTGCAACTTTATCTGCAAAATTGTATAAAGTTCCGTACGCCGCGAGATGATCGGCAATTATACTTTGAAGGGATGCCGAGACAAGGAAATACTGCTGTGTAAGGCGAAGTAATTTTCCCTCGTCGTGATCGTCTGAAGGATAAAGAACCTTTGAGATGATTTCAGCGTTAGATGTTTCCTCAATAGCACGAACGTACTGTCCCTGTGAGAAAAGGCTCATATTAAAGTTAGAAGTATCATACGGAACTGCGCTTACGTCCTCATAATTTTCATATGAAATAGAACATTTACCATTCTCCCAACTTTCATGAACATTTCCTCCGAGTCTAACATTAAATGACTTATCGGTGCGCGGAACAAGCCATGTTGAACCCTCGTTCATCCATGTATCCGGGAGCTCAACCTGATTTCCGTCAATTAACTTTTGTTTGAATAAGCCGTACTCATAACATATCGAAAAACCGGTAGCAGCATAGTCGAGAGTAGTCAGTGAATCCATAAAGCAAGCCGCAAGCCTGCCAAGCCCCCCGTTTCCAAGCGCGGGATCCGGTTCAAATTCATAAAGTTTATCGATATCAAAGCCCATATCGGAAAGCGCTTTTCTGTAAACTTCCTCAATTTCTAAATTCATTAGATTATTATGCATTTGACGTCCTACAAGAAACTCCATGCATAAATAATAAACTTTCTTCGGATGCTGTTTTTTCACGGTTTCATGAAAATTTCCGCGTTTTTCAGTAAGTATGTCCTTTATACTCAGTGTTGTTGCTTTATATATTTGTTCTTCTGTCGCTTCTTCCGGCTTAACTCCGAAATAGCGTGTAAGTTTTGATTCAATTTGTTTTTTTACCGAATCTATTGTAATGTTTTTCTCACTGCTCATAAACCGCTCCCCTTCCATATAACCGCTCTTATTTATCAGAACAATGCCGGCTTTTTTGTGACTAATTCAAACATCAAAAGAAAATTTACAGACCTAATCGCGTTTTTTTGCGTTTTCGTCAAAGTGTCTCCCGAGTTTTGTTCGGGAGACATTTCCTTTATCAAATTTAAAAAGCGTCACATTATGCAAATATATTTTACAACATAGCGTTATAAATATCAATATATTTTTTTGCGGAAACTCTCCATGAAAAGTCTGTATTCATAACATTTTTTACCAAATTTGTCCACTTTTCTTTATTGCGGTATACTCCCAAAGCGTATTCTATCACACTCTTCATCTCATGTGCGTTATAATTTTTGAATGAGAATCCGTTTCCGCTTCCATCGTATTCATTATATGCCTTTATTGTATCGGCAAGTCCGCCGCATTCTCTGACTATCGGAACTGTTCCGTATCTTGACGCTATCATTTGCGAAAGACCGCACGGCTCGCTCTTTGACGGCATAAGAAACATATCCGCTCCGGCATAGAAGAGTTTTGAAAGTTCCTTGTTGAATTCCAATTTGACAGTTACCCGTCCCGGAAATCTCCATGAAAGTCCGGTGAAATATTCTTCGTAGTCCCGCTCTCCTGTTCCGAGTATAACTGCCTGAATGTCGTTTGCTTCTACAATCTCGTCAAACATACGTTTTATAAGATCGAATCCCTTGTGCGCTGCAAGTCTTGATACAATAGCAATTATCGGCGTATCCTGAGATATATTGAGTCCGCATTCTCTCTGGAGAGCTTCTTTGTCTCTTGCCTTTCCGGAAAGGTTGTTTACACTAAAGTTTTCAGGTATAGATTTGTCGGTTTGTGGGTTATAGTAGTCGACATCAATTCCGTTTACTATACCGCACAATCTTCCGTCCGACGCTTTACTGCGCAGTATATAATGCAG
>CAKSJC010000182.1 GCA_934462885.1 uncultured Eubacteriales bacterium
CGACTTAGCAGCGGCATATTTTTCTTCAGTTGTCATATCGGAAGTATAGATATCGCTTCCGTCAACCGCTGTTGAGAACGCTACCTTATAGCCATCGTCGGAAGGCTGAGGAGCTGCCCATGAGGTATTGGAAATAGGATAGTTGATAACTGACGCAAGTTCGCCGTAATAAGAGTCGATAGCTACATCACGGTATACGCAGAAGATTGTACCGAACGCCTTACGGAGATCCTTGGATTCTTCAGAACCGCGGTCGTCGCCGACTTTCATAACTTCAGCGCTCATACCGATATAACCGTAGCCGAGGTTATCAACTGTATCAACAGAGATAACAGAACCGTTGAGTTCGCCGCCGTTAGCCTTTTCGATAGCCGCAACGTTATCCTTGTTGAATGTCGGGTCTGTAATATCGATAGTGCCTGTTGTAACACCGTTGAGCTTATCTGCTTCCTGTGTTTCGATGAAGTTAACATACTTTGTCTTAGGAGCGCCGAGGTAGTATGTTTCATTAGCTTCAAAGTTTACAACGCCGTTTTCAAACTTGATGAACTTGTAAGGACCTGCGCCCACCGGAACGGTTGTCTTCGCACGTATGAGAGAGAGGTCTCCTTTCGGGAAACCGAAAGAGTTGTTCTCATAGTCGTAGAGAGAAGCGTCTCCGTAATAGTGCATAGGAGCGATGGTAACACCAAGCTGATATATAGCGGTAGCGTCGACTTTTGTAAGAACAACGCGGAGGCTGTTGTCGCCGGTCTTCTGAATACCTTCAATGTTAGGAGCCGATTCGCCGTATGCAACACCGGTTGTAGGATAGTTGTTATAAACATCTTCATCCATCATAGCGGAGAGAGGATCGGAATTACCGACTTCAGCTTCCATAGCAGAGAATACCCAGTTATACTTATTACCGATAGCCATAGCAAAGTCTTCGACAGTAACTGCCTTTAAGGCTGCATCGTATTCTTCATCTGTAAGCTCGCCTTTTTCAACGATGGTGAATCCCCAGTTGGAGGCTGCGCCTGCGATGTCGCCTTCAGCGTTATAGCCGTTTGCTACACAGTAATCAACAATGCCCTGTGCAAAAGGAACAAGAGCGTTATTGAATGCATCCCAGAACTTTGTCTGCTGTTCTTCCGTAACATATGTGAAATCTGTGTTGTCTTCGCCGAGCTGAGCGAGGTACTTTGAAAGAGTCGTCATACCTGCGCGGTATTCTTCCATACCGAGGATAGGATTAGCGTAGAGCGTGCTGTTACCGTCGTATGTCGGGTCGCAGAGAACATACATTGAGAAGATAACGTCGTCTATTGTGAGAGGCTCACCGTCGGAGAATTTAACATCGTCACGGAGAGTAAAATCATAGAAAACCGTGCCGTCTTCATTCTCTGTAACAACGAGATCAGCGGGGCCGTAGTATGTGTAATCGGTTCCGTTATAAGGAACTGTTTCGCCTTTGATTCCGTTGTAAATTATAGCGCCTGTACGGTCGCTGTTGAGAAGGGAGATCTGCGTCATTGCGTAAACGTCCTGATCATATGCCGTCTCAGCGAAGAAAGGTGAGAACTTGCTGTTGAAAGGTGAATAACCTACAACAAGAGGTGTGTTGTTTGACTCATCCGAGCCTTGATTATCTGCATTATCCGTATCAGTAACGGATTCCTTGTCATCGGTATCGACAGGTGTTTTGTTGCACGCGACGAGACCGAAGCACATGAGCGCTGCAAGAAGCAGAGCAAGCCACTTTTTGGCGTTTGTCATTTGGATTAATCCTCCTTAATTTTTTGAACTTTAACGGGTATCCCCCGATTGTTCACAATAAAATACACTTTTGGAAATGTCGTCTTCTTGATGTCAGTGTGATTTCATGCATATGAGCGATTTAATCAATCTAAATATTAATCCGAAAATACTTTTTTGTCAACAGGGTAAATATTTAAATCAAACCGAAGCTCAAATGCCGTAACAAGAAGATCGGAAACTGAATGTTAAAAAAGTAACTTTACGGTGTTTTCTCCCATTTCACGGAAGTGGAAATTCTTCTTAGCACGACGGCGCATGTCATGGAAATAAACTCCAGTACAATAAAACATATGGAAGCGCTTATACTTCTTCCCCATCCGTTAATTGCCGTAAAAACCATATTCCCCGCCGTGGCAGTCGCAACAAAAGCCGTAAGAACAAGCGAGTAATTTTGTACTTTTACCACTGTCGCCGAAAAAACATATTCTTTAACAGGGTATTCGCTCATATATAGCTTGCCTGCCGCCCAAAGGATTCTTACAAGTACGATAAACGAGAAAGCATACGGCAGAATAACGTAAGGACATCCGAGCATCCCTTCAGCCGGAATAATCCCGCATAATATCTGCAGCGCAAGAATAAAAGCGGAAATACAAAGGAGACTTGTCTTAATTTTCTTGTATTCTTTTTCATCTCCCGCACATATCATAAAAGAACCTGTATAGGAAAATGTTCCGTCGCAATTTCTTTTATAATCGTCGAGATATGCACGCTTTTTTTGTTTCTTTTTTTTCAAAGGCATAATGCGTTTTAATCAACTTATTTTTATATTTAATATAATTTATTTTTTTTATTTGAAAATGCAAATATATAAATGCATATGGATAGTATATCATAATTCATTGTTTTTTTCAACAACAATATATCAAATTGCAAAATTTTATGCATTTTGTCAAAATTATTTAAGCTAATTTTGACATATATATTTTTTTATCATTTTAACGTATCAAATTAAACGAGTCAAAAAGTGAATAAAAAGGTGTTAATTCATTTTAATGTATACAGTTTATCATAAAGTGCAAAAAAATTCAATATTTTTTTGCACTTTTTCTATTTTTTATTCACGAAATATTATTTTATTTATTTGATTTGCGGGTTCGTGTAATTATTCAAAGTGAAATAGCGATTCTGATGTGACAACAAAAAGCTGAAAATCACGATAATACGCCCGCATGTTATTCCGACATAACACATTCGCATAACGCGCATTTTTTATGAAAACAGATAAAAGCAACTCCTCCTGTGCGTTTTCAGTTGAAAACACACGGGAGGAGTTCAATGTTGTCGATTTAAAGAAGTGTTCGGTCTTCGCTTGCTTCTTTATGTTCTTTTATATATTTAGTCCATTTTATATATCCGTAAGTCGTATTTGTGAGGTATCCCGCTTTAAGGACAAGAAGAACATACTGACCCGCAAGAATATTAATAACTGCTTCAAGTATTGAGCATATATACCATGCGATCCACTGTTCTCTGTATCTTAAGAGAATAAATACTCCGTTAGCTATTCCGACAGCCGACGCACAGGCGTCGAGGTAACATACAATCACTTCAAGCGTTTGATTTCCGCCGAAAAGCTCGGTTTTGAAGTCAAGCCTTGCAAGGATATATCCTACTACAACCGTCCACACAACAATAAGAGCAATTACAAGAACTTCCATCCATCCGCTGAGCTTCCGTACTTTTGTGACTTCTTCGCGTGCGCGGTCGGGGTGCTTATGCCAGTTTATGAAGCTGATTATATCAATCGGTATCCAAAATAACAATGTTGACGCCATTGTTGCAAAGCGGTACGATAGAACTATGCAGATAAGTATCTCAGTCAC
>CAKSJC010000183.1 GCA_934462885.1 uncultured Eubacteriales bacterium
TCGTGCGGAACGATATTGCCGTAGTACAGATCTTCAAGCGTTGTCATTTTCATTCCACCTCACATAAGAAGAGGGCGACACACCATCGGTCATGCCCGATACCGTGTCGCCCTCATTTTTCATTTTCTCTGCTGCAATCAGCGCGTGCTTGACAAGCAGCATTTCAAGCCAAGTCCGCTCATCGTATTCAGCTGGACGCCCGTTATTGAGATAGTCCGCCGTCGCCGCACTCATCACATCATACTTTTCGCCTCTGTAAACTTCTTCTACAGTCATTCGTGCCATCTCAGCACCTCCTTTGCAGTACACAACAGTACCACAGGTTGGTGCGGAAGTCCAGAGAAAATAGAGAAAAATTCCTTGTTTTTTGCTATCAAGTAACGGACAGTTCAACCTTCTCTTTGGCTTTTTTAAGTGTTAGTTTCTTCCGGTTTGAAAGAGGCCATTCAATACTTTCAGAATCAATAATTAAATCCTCTTTCACACCTTCGCAGACTGTCACATTATCCTCTAATTCACCTAAGACGCGATTCAACTCATCTAGTGAAATAATCCAACAATAATCTCTTCTATTTGGCTTGTCCGGTACTGGCACACATCGAATTGACATAAATACACCGGATTCTGTCCGATTGAAAACGACCGGGAGAGTAACTTCTTCTTGACGAATTAAGTTAATCGTTTGAAAAGGTTGTCGGCCTCGATATTCCAAAAACAGTTTGTAAAGGTAGTAGACATAACTATGAGTCAATCTGCACACACGCCTCAAGTTAAAAAATGCAACATCTGCATCTATAGTATAGTCCCCAACGGAAAGCAATCTAGGGGCGTAATCGTTTGAAATTACGGTCTCAAATGCGTCATTAACTTGTTCTTTTAAAACCTTAACAGATGAAAAATACTTCTGCAACTCCGTGTAGTATGTAATCATATAACCAGGCATAAGTTGCACTTGCTCTTTACTTGGGGGGTCAATTAAAGGAATTCGGCATTGACCGTCTGTGTTAAATGCGCAAAGGTTAATAATTTCATTAGCTATGAATTTTCTCTGTTGATAATTCACTTGAAGAATTTCGCTCTCAGCTTCTTGGCTTTTTCTAAAACTGTAGATTGAAGCGGTTTCCAAATCATTTGCCCATTTTTTACAAGATGTTTGTCTCCGTATGTTCGCCGGTAATAATTCTGCCAACGCATTCCGTGGCGGCGTGTTTGGCCTGCGCGCCATATCGCAATCTTGACCAATTAAGACAAACCACTCGCCTTGATCATTCGTAAACACATCACCAGCCGCTACAGGCAAATAATAATCGTTTATCGAATAATCAAATGCTTCTAATGTGTTCAATCGTTGTAACGAGTCATCTGGCAAATCATCCTCATCCAAAATATTAATGACTCTCGATAGTCCGATTAAGCGTTTTATTGTATCTGAATCTTCGGGTGCTGTAATCGACAACAACTTAACCCAATCGTTAATGATTTCATATTCCGACATGCCTTCCTTTCGTGCTTTTCTCGAAAGGAAGAAAGCAATTCCTTTATTTTTTATCGCGGTTTCAAAAGCTTTGTTTAGCCCATCTATCGTTTTCTCTTGTAGAACCGAAATGAAATAGTTGTAAGCACTTTTAGCCAAGCACACTTTAAGGCGGTCGGGGGTTTCTTTAGAAGCGTACTCAAAATAAAGTTTGTCACTTATTTCCTCGAAAAGTTCTTTTGAAGAAAATACACCACCTATAATATTTTTTCTTTTGGGCGTATTCTTCGCACTTATTAGATTAATGATTTCTTGTGCTCGATTCGTACCCGCCAAGTAATTATCGACAATGCAAACTACACTCTTGTCTTCAGTTGCACGATCAATGTCTGATACAAAAAGCATTTGTGTTTCTGCCGAAAAATCCGTATAAATTCTAATTGATTTAGCTCTATTCTCAAAAAGAATATAGTCGTCATAAAGCTCATCAAAATACGAAGGATGATCTACACCTATACCGTATTTAGCTCCGGCTTCCGACCGTACGCGGGTGAGAACATTGCAATGTCGTGCGAGGCGGCATATTCGATAAAATCCTTCCACAAAAAGCCGTTTTCCGTATCAAGAAGTGATTTTTTCGCGGCAAAGGTCTTTATCCCGAAACGGTTGGGCAGCGAATACAGCTTTCCGTCCGTTTCATATGCTGTCAGTATGCTGTCAAGATAATCAAATCGATCAAAGCTCTTGTCGGAATCCATGAATCGGTACAAATCGACAAACAGCTTTCTCCCAACCATATTTCCGTAATTCAGGCTGTCTCCGATCAAGAGAATGTCGGGCGCGTTTTTCGACGCCATTGCTGCGTTCAGGAGCTGCGCTGCCGTGTCGCCATACACGGAGTAATCCTCCAGTACAACACGGTATTTTTCACTCTGTCGGTTGAAAGCAATGATCTCAGACCGTATCTGACCCGGATTCAGCGCGGCTACTACTACGATCTCTTTGGCTGTGATCTCCTCCTCCGGTACCGGCTTCAGTATTCCGCAGCGCTGAACGCCGTCTTCATAATACAGTACCAGGAAGCTGTTTTGTCCAAAGGGACAGACCTTTGTTATATCTTCATAACGGATATCCGATGAGAGATAATTCACGACCTCGCGTCTGTCAAGCGCTCCCTCGTCTCCGTATCCGTAACCGTAGATACCGTCGATCTCCGAAGTAAACGCTATATACCCGTCCGTTTCCGATGACAGGAATGATCCCGTGCCGAAACCGGCGACTTCCTTCTCAAGAGCCTTTTTTTGCAGGTCAACGGGGAAAAGCGCCGGAGTACCGTTTTGATCGTTTGTGTATGCGAGGACAAAGAGATCGCTCCCCGAGCGCAGTATTCCGCCGAGGCTGCAGTTGTCGTCCTCCATAGGTATCACAGACTGAACGCCGTCCGCGGAAATCTGCTTCAGAACACCGTTTTGCAGAATCAGAGCCGTCCCGTCGCCGACCGGTTCAACCGAAGAGATGTATCCGTCGTCTGTCGTGATCTGCTTCATGACTCCGCCTCTGTAGCGGTACAGGCGTTGGAAAGAATGCACCTCGCCGTCATTGCCACGGTCGCTTCCTTGTGCGGCAAACCACAGATCCCCGGAGCCGTCAGCGGCAAACGCACCGACAAAGCATTGACCGTTCTCCGAAATGTCAAAATCGGGAACGATGGTTTTTTCGGCGTTTCCGTCCATAGCGATGATCTCATAACCGCCGCTGCCTTTCATAAGAAGAAAAATCGTATCTTTAGCGGCACAGCAGTTCAGTATGGTCATGTCCGCCGTATCGTAAGCCGGGGTCAACGGTTCGATGCGATATACGTTCTTCAGCTTTGACAGCTTAGCGGTGCAGGCTGACAGCGCGGGTATCAGCAGCACGAGCAGAAGCAACCACGCAGATATTTTCGGTTTTTTCATGAAATCCACCCCCTTTGACACTACACTGCGTGCGTTTCAGGTATACTTATACGCAATCCGATTCTCTGTGATTTTAGTTGCGGACTTGCCATTTCCGCAGGAGTCCTTTCAACAGAACAGAGCAAAAACATCGAGATACGCGAGAATTTG
>CAKSJC010000184.1 GCA_934462885.1 uncultured Eubacteriales bacterium
ATGATATGCTATCGCGGCGGCGGCGTCATTTGCGCTTTCGAGCATAAGAGCATAGAGAAGATCTTCCAAGGTGAGAGTTTCGCCGGGGGAAAGATAGATGCTTGAACCCTCAACTCCACAGGATTCATTTGAAACTGTAACGGTATCATTTAAATTTCCGTGTTCCAAAGCAACTATGGCGGTCATTATTTTTGTTGTGCTTGCCATAGGCATTTTTTCGTGAGCGTTTTTCTCGTAAATTATATCTCCGCTTGAAGCTTCTATCAGAATAGCAGATTTAGCGGAACAGGTGTCGGCGGCATATATCGGAATGCCGGTTATAAAAAGCGCAAGAAATAAAACAAGCGCAGACTTAGTATTTTTTTTCATAAAAACTCCGCAAATTATATTTACAAAAAATATTGTTTACGGAGTTTTTCGGTTTATACAAACTTTTATATGAAGATTAACTTAATTTTTACTTTATACTTCAGCGTCTGTCTTTTTTTTCTCTTCTTCTTTTGGAGTCTTTTTTGAAAAAACTCCTTTCAAACGTTCTAAAAGATCAGGTGATCTCTCAATAAAACCGACAATCTGAGATACAGTATCGGTAGGATCGTTTGGCATTGTGGAATTTACATTAAGTATATTTACGTTTCCTTCTTTTGACACAACAAGAAAAGCAACGGGAGTTACGGAAATACCTGTTCCTCCCCCACCTCCGAAGTTATTGTTTGAAGGTTTGGCTGCGGATGAAGACGTATCTTTTTTAGCTGCGTAGTCAATACCGCCGGATGCATATCCGACAGAAATTTTCGAGATAGGAATTATACAGGTTCCGGCAGATGTTTCAATCGGATCACCTATAATAGTGTTTGCATCAAGCATGCTTTTTATGGAATCTAAGGAAGTTTTTGTGATATCGCCGAGTTTATTGGTGTTTTCAGCCATGATGTACCTCCGTTTAGTTATTTTTATTTATTTTTTGTTTAATAAGAAATGATAATGCCCTCAATCCTGTTTTAAGAGCTGAAAAAACAGTAATGGAAAATTTAACATCAAGTTCCATTGTTGTCTTTTCACCGAGGAAATCGCAACAGACATTCACGGATTTTTCAGGAATCGAAAGTTTTTTTGTTTTTTGATTCAGTATCTCAAGAAGATATGAAACAGACTGAGCAAATATACCGTATTTGACTGCGGCATCGTGTGCATCTTTTCCGCATACTATAATTTTAAGGGCAGATATTTCGGTTTTTATCGCCGAAAATAATTTAGGAAGTTCCTCAAGAGCAAATTTTACAATATCAATAACTGAATCAAGTATTCCGCTTTCTTCTTTTTCCTCTGAAGCCGCGGAAAGTTTTTCTTTAAGCTCCTTCGTTTTTTCTCTTTTATATTCTTTTTGCGATTTTTTCAGAGCTTTTTTGTTTTCTTTATCGAGTTTTTTTCGAAATCTTCTATAAGTGAAGTCAGAAAGCTTAATCTTTTGTTGTTTTTTAGGTATAATGTTAAAGATAATAAATCCCATACCGGCTTTTATGCTTAACTCATCTTTAAATATTATACGTATTTTCAGTCTTAGTGATAAAATAACAGCAACGAGAAAGAAAATTGATAAAATAATGATCAGAGCCGTCATATTTTCCTCCTCTTATATTGGCGCAGCTGCGTTTTTTTATTTTTTCCTGTCAGCGTGTGGCGAAATCACTATTTTTTACAAAAATTGCTTACTTATCTTCTTCTGTTTTTTCTTCCGTAAAAATACCCGACTCCGTATTTTCCGGAACAGAAATGTTTTCGGCGGATATTTCTATTGTTTCTCCGGTATCGCTCTTAACTTTTACGTTTGGAAGAGAGGTGATATCGGAAAGTCCGAACACGCGAAGAAAATCATCAGTGGTTTTATAAAGGGAAGGATGACCGGGTGTGTCCAGTTTTCCGCATACTTCGATCATTTTCTTTTCAACGAGAGCTCCTAACGCATAGCTTGAATCAACCCCACGTACAGTATCTACAAATGCGCGTGTGGTAGGTTGATTGTAAGCAATGACAGCGAGAACTTCCAAAAGTGATTGAGAAAGGGAACCGCCTCTTTTTATCCCGAGAGCTTCTTTAATCTGAAGTCCGTACTCTTCTTTTGTGCAGAGCTGACATGAATCCGGAAATCTTATCAGTATAACTCCGCGAGGCATATACGTTGTATCGTTATACAAAAGCGAGAGTTTTTCAACTGTATCATAGCATTCACGTCTTGTTATTTTCAGCACCTCAGCCAGTTTGTCATACGTAAGTGGGTGTCCGGCTGCAAAAAGACATGCTTCAATTATTGCAAACATTTCATCAAGAGAATATGAAATGCTCTCTTCTTTTTTTTCGTTGTTATTTGGTACTTCCATTATCAATTTAATCCTATTTTACATATATGCATCTATTTCAAGAGGTTTCCGGTTATCCTGATGTTCCTGTTTTATTATAAGTTTAACATGACTTCCCATATTCATTACGCCGGTTTCAGAAGGCTCGTATTTTTCAAGAGAAACAGAATGCATTTTCAGAAGTTCAAGAATCGAGATAAACTTGGCGATCATTTCAGAACGCGATACTGATTCTCTGAAATAACTGTCAAGGTAAACGGGTGCGTCTTTCAGTTTTTTCAAAAGGGATGTCATTATCGTTTCGACAGGAATAGGCGGTGTGTGAACTATCTTATCAAACTGCTTTTTCGCTTCTTTTGAGTTGATCTTTGTTTCGGAGAGCACGTGGACAAGAGCTTCACGCAGAAGATCAACCGAATGATCACAAACATAAGTTTTATCTTTTGATATATCGTCCTGTTCTTTTATCATTCTTGAACCGAATTCAGAATAAAGCTCGGAAAGCTCTGAGGCTGCGAGTTTTGTTTTTTGATATTCAAGCATAGCGTCTATAAGAGGCTGTCTCGGGTCTTCATCTTTTTCCGGATCGCGCGGAAGGAGCATTCTGCTTTTGATGAGCATAAGTTCGCTTGCCATATATAAAAATTCACAGGCAAGTTCAATGTTTCTTGTTGCCGCTTCACTTATATATTCCATATATTGTTCGCAAAGCAGATCAATAGGAATATCTTCTATTTTCAGTTTGTTTTTTGCAACAAGTGACATTAGAAGTTCAAGAGGTCCCTCAAATAGTTCGAATTTATAGTTAATTATGTCTGTCATAGTCTAAAAATCGGAATAAGCTCAATAAGCCAGTTCATTCCGCTGTATATATGGTCGACTATATAATTAAGCGGAGTATTGAGAAGTCCTAAATATAGTAGAATAAGTATCGCGAACTGTATATATCTTTCATATTTCATTATGCCGAAATATATTTTCTCGGGAAGGAATACATAAAATATTCTTGATCCGTCAAGAGGAGGAAGAGGAAGAAGATTAAAAACACCGAGGCTCAGATTCATAACGGTAAAGTAGCTGAAAAATACAATTGCAGTGGAACCTATGTTTGAAGAGAAAGACGACGAAGGAGTGAACGCAATGAAGAAAGCGATGATAATATGGTAAAACAACAAGCCGATAAAGGCGAGAATAAAATTCATTATAGGTCCGGCAGCAG
>CAKSJC010000185.1 GCA_934462885.1 uncultured Eubacteriales bacterium
GGGTGGAGAGCTACGTGGGCGGGAGAAGGCGGAGGCGTGCTTCTTAACCAGTGTCCGCATAATCTTGACCTTTATCAGTGGATTTTCGGTATGCCGGATGAGGTTTACGCCGATTGTACGGTCGGAAAATATCACAACATAGAAGTCGAGGATGACGTTTCAGCCATGTTCAGATATAAAAACGGAGCAAGCGGAGTTTTTATAACATCAACAGGCGAGTGCCCCGGCACAAACAGACTTGAGATAAGCGGATCAAAGGGAAAAGTCACCCTTGAAAACGGAAAGTTCATGTACTGTAAGCTCAAAGAGGACGAGAGGAAGTTTACGTTTGAAGCTAAGGGCGGATTTGACAAAATAGAATCAAATGAAGAGCAGATTGTAATTGAGAACGGCGGCGGAGAGCAGCACCGCGGAATTCTTCGGAACTTCACAAATCACATTTTGAACGGAGAGGAACTTCTCGCGCCCGGATATGAAGGAATAAACAGCCTTGCTATGTCTAACGCCATGATGGAATCCTCATGGAAAAACGAATGGATCGAGCTCCCGAACGACGGAGAGGATTTTTTGAAAATGCTTGAAGAAAAGATAAAAAATTCGAAAGTGAAAGAAGACGTCGATGTGGTTCTTGATACGGAAGGATCGTACGGAACTAAGAAATGAGATATGTGTCCGGTCGAATAATATCGATTTGAGCGGATTAATAAAACAGGCGCGCCGTTTTCGCAAAATCGGTATGTGCCGCATATTTTAATGTAAAATTTATAAAAGCAAAACACGGAAGAACTTTTTGGAAGGTTCTTCCGTGTTTTGCTTTATATGATGCAGTCTCTTTACGTTAAAAGAGATTTTAGTGTTCCGCGGCTTTATGCAAAGCTTACGTGTTTTGGGGAAGTGACGTAAACATATCGCAGATGTATTTATCAGAACGGAATGCAGTTGTCGGTTGTGTCGAGCGATCTTTGAATATGTCCGTATGTAAGATTTTTTTCGAGTTTCTTCGGGCAGACGTATTCGGCGGCGTTTATAAGAACACGCTGAACATCGGGATGATAATACGTAGGGACAGCTTCGTGTCCGGGACGGAAATAGAATATCTTTCCAAGCCCTCGGTTAAATACGCATCCGCTTCTGAATACTTCTCCTCCCGAGAACCAGCTTATAAATATAAGCTCATCCGGAGTCGGTATCATGAAGTGCTCTCCGTAAGTCTCTTCATGTTCGATATCAATTCTGTCTCCGATACCTCTCGTAATCGGATGACCGGGAGCTACGTTCCATAGAATTTCGCGGTCGTCGGATTCGCGCCATTTAAGCTTGCCTGCATTTGTTCCTACGAGTTTTTTGAATATTTTTGAGTTGTGGGCGGAGTGGAGACAGACAAGACCCATTCCGTTCATTACTCTTTCATATACTTTCTGCACGATTTCGTCCGGAACGTCCATATGATGAAGATGTCCCCACCAGAAAAGAACGTCGGTCTCGTTCAGTATATTTTCGCTGAGACCGCATTCCGGATCGTCGAGAGCGGCAAGAGTTACTTCGTTTCCGGCTTTTTTGAGAAAATCTGCAATGCAGGCGTGCATGCCGTTAGGATAAAGCGCACGAATATCGTCATTTTCTCTTTCATGTCTGAATTCATTCCATACGGTTATTTTCATTTTATGTGTGTGTTCCTTTCAATGTTTGTTTTTATGAACTTATTTCAGCGCATTTTTTGTATTACCGCAAAGACTCGCATAACAACAGTATATCGCAAAGTATGCGGACAGTCAATACGTGTATGTAAAACAAAAATACGTTATTTTAATTAAATATGGAACAATTTTTTCGTTTCGTAAACCGGCTCGCAAGTGAAGTTTATTCCGAGTTTGCGGAATGTGTTGGAATCGACGTGTGAAACAATAACGCTTGAGTGCGCTTCGCACTTTTTAAGTCCTTCGATGTGTGCCATTGCTTTCTTTGCATTTTCGCCGGAAGTTGCGCAAATGGAAAGCGCTATGAGTATCTCATCTGCGTGCAGGCGCGGATTTGAACAGCCGAGATTGTCGGTTTTCAGCTTGCATATAGGTTCAAGTATTGACGGAGAGATGAGGTGTACGGAATCGTCTATTCCGGCAAGGTACTTAAGTGCGTTCAAAATGGCTGCCGCGCACGAACCGAGAAGATCGCTTGTCTTTCCGGTAACTATATGTCCGTCTGATAACTCAATAGCGGCGGCGGGAGCGTCGGTAGCGGCAGACTTATCAAGAGCCGCACGGACTACGTGACGGTCGTCGATAGAAAGTTTTGCGCGCTTCATTATAAGCTCAACCTTGTAGACTTCGTCGCTTCCGCATAGCCCCTTTCTGTTTTTCAGAAGAGAGCTGTAATATCTGCGGATTATTTCATCGCGCGCAGCTGCGGATACCGCTTCGTCATCGTAAATGCAGAATCCTACCATATTAACGCCCATATCTGTCGGAGATTTGTAAGGACATTCTCCATATATAGCCTCGAAAAGGCTGCGGAGAACCGGGAATATTTCTATATCTCGGTTATAGTTTACGGTGGTTTCGCCGTAAGCTTCAAGATGGAACGGATCGATCATGTTAACGTCGGCAAGATCGGCGGTAGCTGCTTCATATGCGATATTTACGGGATGATTTGGCGGGAGATTCCATACAGGGAAAGTTTCAAATTTTGCGTAGCCGGATTTGATTCCGCGTTTGTTGTCGTGGTAGAGCTGAGAAAGACAAGTCGCCATTTTTCCGCTTCCGGGACCCGGGGCGGTTACAACAACAAGCTGGCGCGTGGTTTCTATGTATTCGTTCTTTCCGTATCCGTCGTCGCTGACAATGAGTTTTACATTCGTTGGATATCCCTCGATGGGATAGTGCTTGAAAACGCGGATACCAAGAGAAGAAAGTTTAGAAATAAAGGCGTCCGCTTTTGGCTGACCGCTGTAATGGGTTATGCAAACGCTGCCCACGTATACGCCCTTGTCACGGAAAGCGTCTATTAGCCGTAGCGTGTCCATGTCATACGTTATGCCGAGATCGGCGCGGATTTTATTCTGTTCTATGGCTGTCGCCGAAACAACCACTACCACCTCAGCTTTGTCCTTGAGGTGCAAGAGCATGTTTATCTTGCTGTCAGGCTTAAAGCCGGGCAGAACTCTTGAAGCATGAAAATCGTCGAAAAGCTTTCCACCGAATTCGAGATAAAGCTTTCCGCCGAATTTGGAAATCCGTTCATTTATACGGGCTGTCTGAAGCGATATATATTTGTTATTGTCAAAGCCTTCCTTAAACATTATGTCGTATACTCCCGAAAAATAAAAAATCAAATATATTATAATATAAAAAACGCAAAACTTCAATAAGAAAAGCTAAAACAGTATACAAAAATATACTAGCGGGAAAAAACGTTGAATTTAAACATATTATAAGGAATAAAACTCTCATTGCACCCCATTAATCGGGAGGCGGATAAAAAAAGATAAAAAAGGTGAAAAAAGGGGGTTGACAAGGGGTGAGGAATGTGATATAATAACAAAGCTGTCCG
>CAKSJC010000186.1 GCA_934462885.1 uncultured Eubacteriales bacterium
CACGACATCAAAAACTTTCTCATGAAAGTTTTTGGGGGTGCGGGGGTTTTTTTCAAAAACCCCCCGCGTCGTTCCCCGCGTCGTCCCCCGCGTCCCCCGTTCCTCCGTTCCCTCTGCTATTGACAAGTGTTGGAAATTGATGTACAATGATGAATAACGATTGAAGAGAAGGAACGAAGGACAGATATGAAGATTATAGTGGCGGGATGCGGGAAGATCGGCAGAGCGATCACGTCCACGCTGACGGCTGAGGGTCATGGAATAACGGTAATTGACAACGACCCCGATGTGATAGGAGAAGTCACGAACATATACGACGTTATGGGAGTATGCGGTAACGGAGCGGACTGTGAGACGCTTGAGGAAGCGGGGATAGCGCAGTCTGATTTATTTATAGCCGTAACGTCGTCGGACGAATTAAACATGCTTGCCTGTTTTCTTGCGAAGCGCATGGGAGTTACGCACACCATCGCGCGCATAAGAAACCCCGAATACAACGACAACAGTCTCGGCTTTATGAAAAACGAGCTTGAGCTGTCTATGGCGATAAATCCGGATCTGCTTGCCGCTGAGGAGCTTTTCGACATATTAAAGCTTCCGTCGGTTGCGAAGATCGAGTCGTTTTCAGCGCGAAATTTCAAGATGATCGAGCTTGTATTAAAAAGCGGATCAAAGCTTGCCGGGCTGTCGCTGCGCGAGCTGCGCGAAAAATACAAATCTAAAGTTCTGATTTGCCTTGTAAAAAGAGGAGACGAGGTGTATATTCCCGACGGAAACTTTGTGCTTCGCGAGGGAGATAAAACAGCGATAACCGCCGCGCACGAAGACATTCTCAGATTTTTGCGCGAGATCGGGTTAGTTCATAAGCAGGCGAGGAACATAATGATAGTCGGGGGAAGCCGCACGGCGTTTTACCTTGCGAAAATGCTTGGAGCGGCAGGTGTAAACGTAAAGATCGTGGAGCGCGACGAAAAGGTATGCGGCGAATTATGTGAAGTTCTTCCCCATGCGGTGATAATATGCGGAGACGGAGCCGAACAGGAGATTCTTCTCGAAGAGGGGATACGGTCGCTTGACGCATTTGTCGCTCTCACGGGAATGGATGAGGAAAACATTCTCATTTCGATATACGCGACGCTGCAGAACGTGCCGAAGGTTATTTCGAAAATAAACCGCGAGGGACTTTCTAAAATGGCGGAAAGGCTCGGGCTTGACACAACCGTTTCACCGCAGAAGATAATCGCGGATGTAATCGCAAGATACGCGCGCGCGGTCGAAAACTCCAAGGGAAGCAACGTCGAAACGTTGTATAAGCTCATGGACGACGCGGGCGAAGCGCTTGAATTCAACGCAAAGGACGATCCGCGCCTGGTGCGCATTCCCCTGCGCGACTTAAAACTCAAACCGAACACTCTTCTGGCGGGAATAATCAGGAAGCGCCGGCCGATTGTTCCTGCGGGCGACGACATGATACTCCCCGGAGACCGCGTTATCGTTCTTTCGGCGACAGCGGGACTTCATGATCTTTCCGATATAATAAAGTGAGGCGCATATGAATCGCAGAAGGGTACTTTTTTACGTCGGACGTATCGTTACGCTTGAAGCGGCGCTTTTGGCGATTCCGCTTATCGTCGCGCTTATATATAAAGAGGAATGCGCGAGCGCATTTCTTATAACGATAGGCATTGCTTTGGTTTGCGGATTTGCGGCGTCGTTTGTGGCGAACACGAAAAATAAGGTTATCTACGCCCGCGAGGGATTTGCGATCGTCTCGTTCGCGTGGCTGTTCATGTCTGCGCTCGGAGCGCTTCCGTTCTATATAAGCGGGGCAATTCCCTCCTACGCGGATGCGTTTTTCGAGACGGTAAGCGGATTTACAACGACCGGCGCATCGATACTTACGAACGTTGAAGCTATGCCGCGGGCGCTTCTGTTTTGGCGAAGCTTCACGCATTTTATCGGAGGAATGGGAGTACTTGTACTCGTAATGGCGATACTTCCGGACAGCTCAGGGCGCTCAATACACATAATGCGCGCCGAAATGCCGGGGCCTGTCGTAGGCAAAATAGTTCCGAAAGCGCGTGACACGGCGAAGATACTGTATATAATGTATATTTTTCTCACATTTGTGGAAGTAGTGATGCTTCTTTTCGGCGGCATGAGCCTTTATGAAGCGTTGGTTCACTCGTTCGGCACAGCCGGAACGGGGGGATTTTCGATAACCGCCGATGGAATCGCGGGGTATTCGCCGTATATCCAATGGGTCATCACTGTGTTTATGTTCATTTTCGGCGTAAACTTCAATTTGTACTATCTTCTTCTGATAAAGCGCTTCCGCGCAGTCGTGCGGAGCGAGGAGATGTGGTGTTATGCAGGCGCGGTTATCGTTTCGAGCGCGGTGATTGCGGGAAATATTGCTCCTATGTTTGAAACAGCGGGAGAATCGATACGCCAAGCGGCGTTTCAGGTCGTTTCGGTCATAACGACGACCGGGTACGCGACGGCGGATTTCAATCTTTGGCCGGGACTGTCGAAAGCGATACTTTTCGTACTCATGTTTATAGGAGGATGCGCAGGATCGACCGCCGGGGGGCTTAAAGTGTCGCGAATAATACTTCTTATAAAGAATGTATTTAGGGAGATACGTCAGCTGCTCCACCCGAGATCGGTCAGCTCGGTGAGATTTGACGGAAAGAGCGTCGACCGTCAAACGCAGTCCGGAGTAAATGCCTATCTTGGAATCTATATAATTTGCTTTGCGGCAGTGTTCCTGCTCATTTCGGCGGAACCGTTCGATTTCGAGACAAACTTCACAGCCGTTGCAACGTGCTTTAATAACGTGGGTCCGGGATTCGGCGCGGTAGGTCCCACAGGCGGATTTTCTGCCTATTCCGCTTTTGCAAAGTATATTTTCTCTGTCGCGATGCTGCTCGGCAGACTCGAAATATTCCCGCTCGTCTTGATCTTGGCGCCTTCGAACTATTTTAAGAAGCCCGGAAAAAAATAATCGCACGGGGGTACGGGGACGCGGAGAGACGGTTCTTTCTTGGAAGAAAGAACCAAAGAACTTTCGGACTGGGGGAAAGCATGGGTGTATTGCAGACGGATATGGTTTGGTTTAGATTAAAAGACAACCTCAGTTTGCCGACATAAAGCCGTCCGTAAACTGAGTATCCGCATAAACCAAAGCTTAACTGAATTTGTCTGCACGACATCAAAAACTTTATCATGAAAGTTTTTGTGGGTGCGGGGGTTTTTTTCAAAAACCCCCCGCGTTGTTCTCCGCGTCTCCGCGTCGTTCCCCGGAGACGGGGGACGCGGTTCTTTCTTGGAAGAAAGAACCAAAGAACTTTCGGACTGAAGGAGTCAGGGTTTCGTGCAGACGGGTATTGTTTAGTTTAGATTAAAAGACAACCTCAGTTTGCCGACATAAAGCCGTCCGTAAACTGAGTATCCGCATAAACCAAAGCTTAACTAAATTTGTTTGCACGACATCAAAAACTTTCCCTCGAAAGTTTTTGGGGGTGCGGGGG
>CAKSJC010000187.1 GCA_934462885.1 uncultured Eubacteriales bacterium
AAATTATATCACCGTGCAAAAACAATGTCAATACGCGCGGCGTGAGACGCGCGGAACTTGTCTCTTTTCCTTGATGCGGTAAGGGCGATAAACGCTTTTTTCGGCTTAACTTGCATTTTCCCCGTATTCTTTTGTTTGATGCTCTTTTTTCCCGAAAGCTTTTTGACAAGCCGACGGAAAATTCAGCGATCCGGATCCGCGAAGAAAACGGAGTTCTGATATGCGTGGAACGTGAAAAATACAAAAAACGGGGAAAAACTTTTGTGAAAAAGTTTTTCCCCGTTCTGTTTTATTAAGCAGTCGTGCCTTTTGAAAGTTTTTACCGGCGAAAATTCAACTCTTATTCTGCGTCTTTTGCAGCGTCTTCGTCAGCGTCGTCTTCGCAGCAGCAAATGGGTTCGAAGTTTTCTTCTTCATCCTCGCAGAAGCAGTCGTCGTGATCTGCGCATCCGTCACACTCAAAAGTAATCTGGAAATATTTTTTGAAAACGGTATAAGCTACCGCAGCGAGAGCGGCGATACTTACAAATACGCCGATAATCACAAAAATGACTTTCAAGATGTCGCCTGTTTTTTTGTTATTCATCTTAAAACCCTCCGTTTTTTTTGATTCAGTTACAGTATAACATATTTAGCCGGAATTTCAATAGGAAAAAATTAATTCTTTATTAAATTAATATTACTTAAAACTTTGAGCATACAATATTTTCCCCAAACAACGCGAATTTATTCTTTCACGAAACATTATCCCTCTCGATCGTAAATAAAATAATGCGGAAAAGGAATTTTCATGTATACATTGATAATATAAAGAAAATTTGTTATAATAAAAACATACGGCGATGGTCCTAATCCTTTTTACAAAAACGCCGTCGAAAGGAAATCTCCGAACGTGGATATGTGTAAATGCATGATGAAAAAAATGACCTCTGCGTTTGACGGTTTCAGAAAAGACAACCCTCTCCTTATGCGGAAAAAATTTCAAATGAAGGATGTTTATTTTCGCAAGGACGACCCCGATCATGAGGCTTTGCGTTTCGAACTTGCGTTCGATCTTGAGTTCTACGTAATCATCATTGCGGCGATTCTTGCCGTGCTTCTTTTTGCCGCAAAGATAAAAAAGCAGGCAAAAAGGCACTGTCAAATGAAAGCCGAACGCCGCATAATGCGCGAAAAACTCAAAAACAAAAAAGCTTAACGGCAAAGCTCAAAAACAAAATGCCGGGCAGCAAACCGAAAATAACGGCGCAAACGCTTTTTTACCCAAAAAGCCGCGCGCCGTACATAGAGAAAACGAAAAATGAAAAGAAAAAGAGATAATCTGCGTCGAATAATCGCGATTGCCGCGTTTTATGTTACGGTATGTCTTGTATACATCGGACGCCTGCTCTATCTCCAAGTGTCGGGTCAGGACTACTATACGATGTCTACTCCCGTTACATATTTCAAAAGAACCGAGAAAATCGCGGCTCAGCGCGGAGAAATATTCGACCGAAACGGAAAACCTCTCGTCACAAACGAATACAAAAACAACATACTTCTCGACTACGCCTCTCTCGAAAAATCAAAAACGAACGATCTTATCCTTGAAGTATACCGCTTTGCCGAGGAATGCGGCGATGAAGATTCGCTGACCACTCCGCGCTCCGCGCTTGATACTTTGCTCACCGACGCCGGGATAACTTTTACAAAGCCCGACGGTTTTTCCGAAACCGCGCGGGGACGGAAATACGCCAAGCTCGTCTCGGAGCTTGGCACAAGCGAAGAAGCGGGCGCAAATGATGAAGCTCGCGATCTTATGGTATATTTCGACATCATGACAAAAGAATACAACAAAAGCGCCGCCGAATACGAATACTACTATAACTACACATATGACGTGGCTGAAAAGCTGTTTACGGTTCGTCTTGACATGGCGCTGTCCGATTTCAGCGCCGTGTCTCCGTACACTCTCGCGGAGGACGTCTCTCTTTCGTTTGTCACGAAGATCGAGGAAAAAATCACGCGGGGTATCGTCATTGAGACTTCTGCGGAACGAGTTTACAACTACCCGGGCTATGCGACGCACATTCTCGGTCTTGTCAGAAAAGTTCCGTCGGACAAGGTCGACTACTACACCGAAAGAGGCTACTCTCTTGACGCAAAGGTCGGAATTTCCGGCGTTGAAAAAGTATTTGAGGACTACCTCCGCGGCACGGACGGCGTTCTCACAATAACCGAGGACGAATACGGAAACATAGTTTCGACAGAAGTGACTACTCCTCCGCAGGCGGGTCACGACGTTTATCTCACGATAGACATCGACTTGCAGATAACCGCCGAAAACGGACTTGCGGAAAACATAGCGAAAATACGGGAAGAAGGTATGCGTGCGGAAAAGCCTCTCTCCGGCGAGGACGCTTCAAAAGGCGCCGTTACGGTCGCGGATGTGTCAACCGGCGAAGTGCTCGCGCTTAGATCTTATCCGACGTATAATCTTGCGACGTTCAGCCGCGACTATGCGGAGCTTTCCTCAAATGAGGATCATCCCCTTGTAAACCGCGCTCTTCAGGGAACTTATGCGCCCGGTTCTACCTTCAAAGTCGGAGTCGCAGTAGCGGCTCTCAACGAGGAAATCATCGACAAAGATACTATAATCAATGCGCAGGGCGTCTACACCTACTACGAAGCGTCCGGTTTTACACCGCGCTGCTGGATATATCTCTCGCGCGGAGAGGTACACGGTCCGATAAATGTAGTGGAAGCGATAAAAGAATCGTGCAACTACTTCTTCTACGACGTCGGACGCAGGCTGACTATTGAAAAAATGAACGAATACTCCCGTTCGTTCGGACTCGGACTTCCTACCGGAATAGAGCTTGGCGAAGAGTCCGGCATTCTCGCGGGGCCCGATTACAGAAACGAAAACGGTCTCGACCGCTGGAGCCCCGGAGATACGATACAGGCGGCGATCGGTCAGTCGGACAACCTATTCACTCCGATGCAGATCACAATGTACATCTCTACTATATTAAACTGCGGCACACGATACAGTGCGCACTTACTCTACAAAGTTTGCGAGTTCGGAACAAATAACGTGATTTACGAAAGCTCGCCGCAGGTGCTTTCGAAAATAAACATATCGGACGAAATCATTTCGGTAGTTAAAGAGGGAATGAAAGGCGTTATGGATAACGGCTCTGCCGCAAGCGTCTTCTCGGATTACGCAATCCCCGTCGGCGGTAAAACGGGTACCGCACAGGTTTCCGCCTCAAAAAGCGATAACGGCATCATGACCGCCTTCGCACCTTTCGAAAACCCCGAAATTGTCGTAACCAGCATAATCGAACAAGCCTCCGGCGGTACCGAGGCAGGTTACGTAGTCCGCGATATCTTTGACCGATACTTCGGCGTTGACAACGCGAAAGAAACGGAGAACGCGGAGAACGGGGAGAACGGGGAGAACGACGCGGGGGGTTTTTGAAAAAAACCCCCGCACCCCCAAAAACTTTCATGAGAAAGTTTTTGAT
>CAKSJC010000188.1 GCA_934462885.1 uncultured Eubacteriales bacterium
TTTCAACATTCTCGAAGAACTTGACGTTCCCGGAGAGTGGTATCTCGACCGCACCAACGGAAAGCTTTACGTTTACCCGATGTCGGACGACAGCGTTTTTGAGCTTTCGATGAACAAGACTCCTATCTTCTCGGGAAAAGCAAACCACGTTACGATAGACGGATTTAACCTTACCTGCACTTCCGCGGACGCCATAAAGCTTGAGGGCGACGGAAATATCATAAGAAACCTTTCTATAACTGATATCGGAGAAAATGCAATTGTATTAAACGGCTACAACAACCTTGTAATGGGATGCGAGATATCTCATACCGGACGTGGCGGTATTCTTCTCCGCGGCGGAGAACGTGAAACTTTAACTCACGGAAACAACCGAGCTGTAAACAACTATATCCATAATTTCTCTGAAGTTTACAGTACATATCAACCCGGTATCGGGCTATACGGAGTAGGAAACTGCTGCGCCAATAACGAAATATCCTATTCCCCCCACTACGCAATATTCTACGACGGAAACGAACATCTCATCGAATACAACTATGTCCACAATGTCGTTCTTCATTCAAAAGATGCAGGCGCGATATACAGCGGACGCGACTGGGCAGCTCACGGAACCGTGATCCGCTACAATATTCTCCGCGCGATAGGTTTCGGAGAACTTGAGCCGGACGGTATCTACTGGGACGACGGTCTGTCCGGTCAAACTGCTTACGGAAACATACTTATTGACGTCAAAAAGTATCCTTTCCTCGTCGGCGGCGGACACGACAACACGGTCCGCGATAATATAATCATAGGCGAATGCCTCGAACCAATCATCTTCGACGACAGATACTATGACGGATTCTTCCGCCACGGAGCGGCTTACAATTCGGTTGCAACACCGGATTCGTATATGTTTAACGTATTAAAAGCTTCGCCATATAAAAGCGAAATATGGCAAAAAAAATACCCCGCTCTCGCCGAAGTAAGCCTTGATTTTAATGATCCTACCTCCCCGCATTTCCCCGTAAACCCGTCAAACTGCTTTATCGAAAACAACATCGTAATCAACAAAGACGCTCATTTCGGCAAGATCTACGAAGCTCCGATGAAGTACAGCACAGTAAGAAATAATCACACCTATCATTCGCCGGACGAAGCGGATTTTGATATGAATACCTTAAAATTCCGCAAGCCGAGAAAAGACTTCCCCGAGATTCCGGTCGATAAAATAGGGCTCTTCTCCGGCAGAAAAGACAAATAAAATACATTGTATATGTCAGAAAAAATATTTTACGTAGCAAAAAGCGGCTCCGACAGCTTCTCGGGAACAAAAGACAATCCGTTTCAAAGCATAAACCGAGCTTTGCAAACGGCAAAAACAGAAAAAAACGCCGTTATTGAGGTAGGAGAGGGAGTTTACAGAGAAACTATTGTACTCTCGCACGAACATAACGGAACTGTGATCCGCTCAAGTAAAAATGCAGTAATTACAGGAGGTATCAGTGTAAAACACACTGATACCTCCGATGTCAGTGCGGAAATAAAGGAACGTCTGACTCCGGATGCCGCAGAACACGTGCGGGCAATCAATCTCCGATCATACGGACTCTCTGAGACTGATTGGGGAGAATTATGTCCAATCGGATCATATAACACCGCTTTGAAATATGACGGAGCAGCTGTCGGAAATAATATAGAAGTTTTTGAAAATGACCGCCGCATGACGCTTGCAAGGTATCCAAACGAGGGATATCTTAAAATAGACAGTGTACTCGACAACGGAGAAGCGGAAGAATTTCCTCCGCAGGTATATTGGGATGACAGAAAAAATCTGCATAATCCGCGCGGCGGCACATACATAATGGACAAGGAGACCGCAGCTCATATATCGCGCTGGAAAAGTGACGATACCGCTTGGCTTTTCGGATATCTTTATCACGATTGGGCTGATTCCTCAACTCCGATAAAGATACGTCACGACACGAGAGCTATATTTCCGAAATATGTCAGCCGATTTGGCTGTAAAGAGGGAGCGCAGTATTATTTCTATAATGTTTTGGAAGAACTCGACGCTCCGGGAGAATGGTACCTCGACCGAGAAAGCGGTATTTTGTACGTGTATCCGCGTTCAGAGAACAGCGTGTTTGAAGTTTCTGTATCAAAAGACCCTATCATCTCCGGAATCGCGGATAACATTACAATAGAGGGAATAGTGCTTAACTGCACACGCACGACCGCAATAAAACTGGATGGAAACAAAAACCGTCTCGTGCGTCTTCTGATAAAAAATGTCGGAGAAAACGCAGTCGAACTTAACGGATATGACAACATTGTCGAAGAATGTGAAATTACCCATACAGGACGCGGCGGAATATACCTTCACGGCGGTGACAGAGAGACTCTGACTCATGGAAACAACTGTGCGGTGAACAACTATATTCATGATTTCTCTGAAGTATATATGACATATCAGCCGGCGATCCTACTGTGCGGAGTCGGGAACAGGTGCGCTCACAACGAGATCACCGGAACTCCTCACATGGCGATATCTTACACGGGAAATGAACATCTCATAGAATACAATTATCTGCATGAAGTCGTTATGCACTCGAAAGACGCCGGCGCGATATACAGCGGCTACGACTGGGCAGCTCACGGAACTGTGATACGGTATAATCTTCTCCGCAATATAGGCGGAGAGGAACTTCATCCCGACGGAATATACTGGGATGACGCTCTCTCCGGGCAGACGGCTTACGGAAACATACTGATAAATGTAAAAAAATACGGTTTTCTCATCGGAGGAGGACGGGACAACACGGTAACCGGCAATATAATCGTTGGTCCGTCTGAGTTTTCTTTTCTTTACGACGACCGAAACCGTGACGGCATTCTCAACGGAGGTTGGGCGCACGCATCGTGCGACACTCCGAACGCTCCGCATTGGCAAAATTTAAAGAAGATCCCGTACAAGAACAGCGTATGGAGCCGAAAGTATCCGTCTCTTTCAAAAATTAAAACCGATTTCTCAGACCCGAACGATCCGGATTTTCCGCCAAACCCGGCTAACTCAGTTGTTGACAACAATGTAATAATCAATTCCGATGAAACCTTTGTTAAGATTGAGGATTCCGTTTATAAATACAGCACGGTAAAAAATTTTCACTTGTTTCGCACGGCAGATGAGGCGGGATTTGATATGGAAAGGCTGAAATATTTCAGAAAAGATTTTGACTTTCCGGACATCCCTGTCGAACTGATCGGCAGAGAAAAATAAAAGCATATACCCCAAGCTTTTAATCGCTCAGAATTCTATGCACGATATATTATATAAAAAAGCTGCACCGTACGGTGTAGCTTTTTTATATAATTTTGTTTTTGCCATGATAAAGCGCCAACGTTTTCTTTAGTTTTCAGATAAAGGGGATTCCTTTTCGAAATCTCGCTATGCTTCCGAAGCCTTTCATTTTGAAAGGCTCGTGAGTGGGATTGTTTTTCTTTAGTTTTCAGATAAAGGGGATTCC
>CAKSJC010000189.1 GCA_934462885.1 uncultured Eubacteriales bacterium
TGTTAAAAAGAAGAGAATGCTGGACGTTGATATCCCGGTAGACGATATCGGAGACGCAAAACAGACCGCGGAGATTGAATCAAGCGAAGGCACGCTTCCGCAAACTGCTGACAGAGCGCTTGATTCGGAGACAGTAGACTCCGGCGCGATCGACGAAAAAATATTCGACGAAGTAATGAAACGCACGAGAGAACGTATCGAAAAAAGCAGGCTCGCTGAGGAAGCAAAAGATGATAAGATGCCTTTTGTTTCGGGAAAAGAAAACTTTGATTTTTCGCAAACAAGCAAAGCCGAAGACACCGCCGATAACGCGAACGCGGAATGCATTGAATCCAAGGAAGAGAAACAACAAAATGACTTTACCGAAAATGAAAATGTTTCTGAAACCGAGATAAAAGCGGACGGCGACGTAATCGACGCCGTGGAGGTTGCCGTACGTTCTATACGTGAAGATAAAGAAAAAACGACTCAGGCGGAGCTTACGACTGACAGCGTGAAACTTGCCGCAAGCGCTGTCAGCACAGACGAAGATTTTGATGTAAGCAAAATATTTGTAAACCCCGAGGATGCTGAACTTCTAGATAAACTCTCAGACGCTTATATGCAGCCTCCAACTACAATGAACGTTATCCGTGAGCAGATATCCTCGCCTACAATCCAAAACGAAATTCGCGGCAAAGCTCCGATCCCCGAATATAGGTTTCCGCCTATAGATATACTTACAGAGGATCGAGGCGGCGGTAACGAAAATATAAAGGAAGAACTTCAGGACAACGCTGTTAAGCTTGTTGAAACACTGAAAAGTTTCAACGTAAGAACTAAAATTGAGAATATATCAAGAGGACCGACAATAACTCGATATGAGTTATTGCCCGAGCCGGGTGTCAGAGTGCGCTCAATAGTCAATCTTGTTGACGATATTGCGCTTAATCTTGCAACAACCGGAGTCCGTATAGAAGCTCCGATCCCCGGAAAATCTGCGGTCGGAATCGAGGTTCCGAATAAAAAGCAGGCGACGGTTCACTTAAGGACTCTTATCGAATCAGATAAATTCAGAAACGCCAAAAGTAAACTTACGGTGTGCCTCGGCGAAGACGTTGCCGGAGAAGCCGTTTATTTTGATATAGCGAAAATGCCTCATCTCTTGATAGCCGGCGCTACCGGTATGGGAAAATCCGTGTGCATAAATTCGCTTATAACAAGTATCCTTTACAAAGCTTCCCCGAATGATGTAAAGCTTATACTCGTCGACCCCAAAAAGGTCGAGCTGAGTATATATAACGGAATTCCTCATCTTCTTGTTCCAGTGGTCAGCGAACCGAAAAAAGCGGCGGGTTCTCTTTCGTGGGCGGTCGGAGAAATGGAGAGACGATTCGGACTTATTGAAGCCGTAGGCGTGCGCGATATACGTATGTTTAACGAAGTCACGAAAAACGATCCGGACTATGAATATATGCCGCAGATCGTAATAATAATTGATGAGCTTGCCGATCTTATGATGACAGCTCCCGACGATGTTGAAGAGTCGATATGCCGCCTTGCGCAAAAGGCGAGAGCCGCGGGTATGCATATTATTATCGGTACTCAAAGACCATCTGTTGATGTTATTACCGGACTTATAAAAGCAAATATCCCGTCGAGAATTGCGTTTACAGTCGCTTCTCAGATAGACTCGCGTACCATAATTGACCGAGGCGGAGCGGAAAATCTCATCGGACGCGGCGACATGCTCTTTAATCCCGTAGGCGCGCAGAAGCCGATACGTGTTCAGGGCGCTTATGTTTCCGAATCCGATGTCGAGGAAGTTGTCGGGTATATAAAGAATATTAATTCACAGATAGACAACACTTATTCCGAAGAGATCGTAAATCAGATAGAACGAGAAGCACAGAAGTGCGGAAGCGGCAAGAAAGGCGGAGGCGGAACTGTTTCTGCGGATGACGGTGATGACGAAGACCCTATGCTCAAATCAGCGATAGAGCTTGCTGTCGAAAGCGGAAAGATTTCCACGTCTCTCATACAAAGGAGGCTGTCTCTCGGTTACGGCCGCGCGGCAAAGCTGATTGACCGTATGGAACAGCTTGGATAATAACGGATTTACAAAAAATTGCCCTTTGATATGCGTATTTTGACAAAAAAATGAAAAAGTGAGATCACAATGGGAAAACTTATTGTAATAGAGGGACTTGACGGCTCGGGAAAAGGAACTCAGGCTAAGCACCTTGCAGAAAGACTTGAGAAAAAAGGTAAAAAAGTCCGTATTCTCGATTTTCCGAACTATAAGGGAAAAGGCTCGGCGCTGGTAAAGCTCTATTTGGGCGGGGAACTGGGAGATGATCCGGAAGCGACAAACGCATATGCAGCGTCATGCTTTTTCGCGGCTGACAGGTATATAAGCTACGTTACCGAGTGGAAGCGCGAGTTTGAATCGGAAGACACCGTTTTTATTGCAAACAGATACACTACCGCGAACGCTTACCATCAACTCTCTAAAATGAAGCATACAGAGTGGGACGCATTTCTCGAATGGTTGTGGGATTTTGAGTTTTGCAAGCTCGGACTGCCGCGCCCTGAGTCAGTAATTCTTCTTGATATGCCGGAATCTGTTTCAAGCGCACTCGTGAGATCAAGAAGCAAGTATACCGGCGCGTCTCTTGATATACACGAAAAAGATGAAGAATACCTCAAAAAATGCAGAGAAGCCGCAATGTACACAGCGCGGAAATGCGGCTGGCATATCGTAAAATGCGCAGATGAAAACGCGGACACGCCGTATCCGATGGGGAAAATAACGGATTTGATTGAGAAGACTATGGAAAACGTTTTGTGAGACGATATTATACGAACAAAGATTTGATTTAAGAGTAGGTTTAAAAGTATGATTTTTGAATTTTTAGCTGAAGGATTTGAAGAGATTGAAGCCTTGAGTCCTGTTGATGTTTTACGAAGAGCGGGACTTGAAGTATCATGCGTTAAGATAGGCGATACGAATTCAAAAATAGTTATCGGGGCGCATGGGATCTCCGTTTGTGCGGAGATGTTTGAAAAGGAAGCGCTTGAGCTTTCACAAAAGAAAAAGATAGATATGATAATTTTTCCCGGAGGAATGCCGGGAGCACGAAACCTCGACGAAAGCCCGGCGACAGACGTTTTTATACGTAAAGCCATGTCAGACGGCGCTTATATAGCAGCAATCTGCGCCGCTCCGATGATACTCGGAAAGAGGGGACTCCTTGCGGGGAAAAGAGCGACGTGCTACCCCGGATTTGAAGAATATCTGACGGGAGCCGTGATAACCGGCGAAAAAGTTACAGTCTCCGAAAAAATTATTACGGCGTGCGGACCCGGTGCGGCTTTTGAATTTGCATTTATGCTTACAGCTCTCATGAAAGGAGAAGCGGCAGCGGAGGATATCCGTTCCGCAATGCTTGCAAAATGATAAAAAAACAAAAAGATGATATGAGAGAGGAATATAAGG
>CAKSJC010000190.1 GCA_934462885.1 uncultured Eubacteriales bacterium
GTGCGGATCCAAGTTCGCAATCTCCTGTACTAACGGTACAGCCGCTCTTCATATTGCTATCGCTTCCCTTAACATAGGCCCCGGAGATGAAGTTATCGTTCCTTCATACTCCTTTATCGCTTCTTCTTTTGCCGTAGTTCAGGCAGGCGCTATTCCCGTATTCTGTGACACGACAAGAGACCACGTCATCGATCCCGAAAAAATCGAGGCTCTTATCACTCCCAAGACAAAAGGTATCGTTGTAGTTCACCTCTACGGTATTATGTGCGATATGGATCCCATCCTCGCTATCGCAAAGAAGCATAACCTCAAAGTCATCGAAGACTGCGCTCAGTGCTTCGGCGGCGTCTACAAGGGAAAGAAATCCGGTACAATCGGCGATGTAGGATGCTTCAGCTTCTGCCAGTCCAAGCACTTTACAACAGGCGGCGAAGGAGGTATGGTAACTACAAACGATGAAGATCTCGCTTGGGAATGCCGTTCCTTCCGTGACCACGGTTATGACGTCCGCGCGAGAATGAACATGCTCGCTCTTGAACAAAAACTTCCTTACATACACAACAGAGTAGGCTTTAACTACCGTATGACCGAAATGCAGTCCGTTATCGGTATCCACGAGCTTGCAAGATTCGATTCATGGAACATGGCACGCCGTAAAAAATACGCCGCTATGTATGACGAAGCTTTCAAAGATCTTCCGGGTATCGAGAGACTTCCTCTCAATACTCCCGACAGACAGTGCGCTTATTGGTGGTATCCGATCAATCTCGATCCCAAGAAGTGCAAACTCAAAGCATCCGAATTCATCGAAAAACTTGCAGCCGCAAAAATCCCCTGCTCCGGTATTCTTTGGCCCGAAGCATATCTTGAAAACGCTTACTCCAACCACATCGGATTCGGTACGGCTAAGTTCCCCTTCGAATCAAAAGAATACACCGATCCCGCAAGCGTTGACTACAAGAACAACTCCTGCCCCGTTGCAGCTTCTCTCCGCGACGTAACGGTTTCCCTCTTCCTCCATCCGTCATGGGAGCCCGAAAACATACAGAGATGCATCGACGTATTCAAGCAGATTATGAGCGAAAACCTCATCTGAATTAAATAAAAACTTGAGGGGTCTGTCTCAGACAGAGCGTGAAAAGGCTTTTCCCGCACTGACGAAGCAGCCCCTCTCATACTTATTTTACCTAAAATTTTTGTTTTACAATACCGACCTGATGCATAACAAAAATCTGATTTAGAAAGGCATACGATATGAAAAAAGTAAAATGGGGCGTTATAGGAGCGGGCGGTATCGCAGACCGCCGTACCCTTCCCGGTATGATGCTCTCCGAAAACAGCGAACTCGTCGCAGTTATGGAAGTCAACGCAGAGCTTTCCGAAAAACTCCGCGCAAAGTATAATGCGAAATACGCTTACACCTCATACGAAGAGCTCCTCGCCAATCCCGATATAGAAGCAGTTTACATTGCTTCCCCCGTTTCCTGCCACAAACCGCAAGCTATCGCGGCTGCTAAAGCAGGCAAACACATACTTCTCGAAAAACCCGCCGCTCTTACCATTGAAGACGGTGAAGAAATCCTGCAAGCAGCTCATGACGCGGGCGTTTTAATCGCCTCCGGTTTCATGATGAGATATCACGGCTATCATCAGAAGATAAAGAAAATGATAGCCGACGGAGATATCGGCAAGGTAGTTTCCGCCCGTGCTCAGCTTACGTGCTGGTATCCGGAGATTCCCGGCGCATGGCGTCAGGACAAGGCTCTCTCGGGAGGCGGCGCTCTCATGGACATGGGCGTACACTGCATCGACTTAGTTGAGTATATTACGGGAGGCAAAACAAAGAGAACAGCCGCTTTCAACGCGACAAAAACCTTCTCCTATAATGTAGACGACTCATCAAATGTTCTTATCGATCTTGATAACGGCGTTACTGCTTACATTGACAGCAACTTTAACCTCCCCGACGACGCGGCGTTCTGCCGTCTTGAGTTCTACGGAACACGCGGAAGCATACTCTGTGAAGGAACTATCGGTCAGGTTGAAGGCGGAACCGTTCGCGCGGTTATTTCTAATCCCGGCGGATACAGCGCCGCTCAGAACAGAACACAGGACGGCGTATTCAACGTTGAAGCTGAACTCGGAAATATGTACGAAAAGGAAATTTCCTCATTCGCAAATTCCGTTCTCACCGGAGCGCCTCTTACAGTGCCGCTTGAGGACGCCATCCACGTACAGAAAGTCGCTATGGCAGCATACAAGGCGTCCGACACCGGAACTACCGTAGAAGTTAAATAAAAAATCTCCGCTGACAGATTCAAAAGCCTCGCCTCGAAGCTCTTGATTATGCGGAATCATATTGGAGCAAAACATGAGAAAGATCAAATGCGGCGCAAGTGAAGTCGTAATTACTCCCCGACTCGGGATCGGTATCCCCGGTTATTACGAGGAAAGACTTGCCAACGACAAAATAGACGACCTTTATGTAAAAACCGTCGTATTCGACGACGGAGAAATACTTACGGGTGTTGCCGTCGCTGATATGTCCCATATCTATATGAATTTGGTACATAAAGCCCGCGAAAGAGTTCGCGCTCTCACAGGTCGCGACGCAAGCGGTATAATAATCGCGGCTACGCACACTCACACCGGAGGAAATTCCGACACCGGTGAGTATGAGGCAAGCGCAGCTTCAGAAAGCGACGTTGAGGATATAGTAAATAAGATCGCAGACTCTATCGTTTACGCTATAAAGAGAGAAAAAGAATTTAAGATAGGCTTTGCAAAGACCGAAGAACACGAAGTTTCGTTCAACAGACGTTGGTGGATGAAAGACGGCGTGGTTCACACATGGCCCGGAATAAACAATCCCGACAACATTCGTCCGGCTTCAGGAATCGACCCCGAAGTCGACGTAATAAGAATCGACGATCTTTCCGGAAATCCCATAGCAGTTCTGACAAACTTTGCAAACCATCCCGATACGTCGGGCGGAGGATGCGCGTTCTGCGCAGACTATCCCGGAGAACTTGACCGCCGGCTCAAAAAGACCCTCGGGCAGAACGTGGTCAGCGTATTCATGAACGGTTGCTGTGGAGATATAACGCATGTCGATTATTCCGGAAAGTTCCCGCTCGTCCCGAATCAGCAGAACATAATAGGCGCTAAGCTTGCCGCCGACGTTCTCTCAGTATACGGCGATATCAAGTGCGAAGAAGTACACGAGCTTGGCGTTAAGACAAAAACAATAACGATAGAACGCCGTCAGTTCACCAAAGAACAGTACGAAGAAGCAAAAAAGAAGATCGAGGAAGGAGAGAAGCTCCTTAATTCTTCCCGCGAAAAGATCGACCAAAGCGACGATGAGTTTGAAAAACCCACTACGGGCGATATGCTCATCATGGAGCTTACCTACTGCTATGACGCTGTTAAGCTTTATGAGCATCCAATACTCAGCGACCAGG
>CAKSJC010000191.1 GCA_934462885.1 uncultured Eubacteriales bacterium
ACGTAAGAAAGTTTTTAAATAATAAAGAAAAATATAAAGAATGGAAAAATATTGTAAAAAAAGGAAGCGATGTTTTATGACTATGATGGAAAAACGTTATTCGGTTTTGCGCGAAAAAATGAAAGAACTGGGGCTTGACGCGATATACGTAAGCTCCCCGGAGAACTATCTTTATATGTCGCAGTTTGATAATCCCGACGGGTACATGATAATAACTGCGGATAAATCATATTTATTTGCGGATTTCAGATATTTTGAAGCCGCAAAAAGCGAAGCCGCGCATATGTGCGAGGTATATCTTCCCGGCAAACCGATGATACAGGAGGTTGTGCGCGACTGCGGTATAAAGACTATCGGGTATGAGGACAGACGCCTTACTTGCGACGGACTTGCAAAGCTTGAGCATATGCTCGACGGAATGGGAATCGAGTTTTGTCCGCTTGGAGGGCTGTTTGCCGAAATTCGTTCTGTAAAGAGCGACGAGGAAGTCGAAAACATTGTAGCAGCTCAGCGTATTGCGGAGGCGGCGTTTGAGCATATCGTTAAGACGATTACCTACGACATGACAGAGATCGAAGTCGCGGCTGAGCTTGAATATTTTATGAAAAGACACGGAAGCGATAAGCCGTCGTTTGATACGATAGCCGTATCCGGGAGCGCGTCGAGCAGACCGCACGGTGTTCCGAGAAAAGTAAAACTCGAACGCGGTTTCCTCACAATGGATTATGGCGCAATGATAAACGGATATCATTCGGACATGACGAGAACTATCGTTATAGGAAAAGCCGACGCTGACATGAAGAAGCTTTATAATAAAGTTCTTGAAGCTCAGCTTGCGGCGATTGAAGCGATAGAAATCGGAAAGAACAATGCCGAAATGGATAAAGTAGCGCGCGATATCATTTACGCCGCAGGCTACGAGGGATGCTTTGGACATGGACTCGGACACGGCGTAGGACTTGAGATACATGAGCAGCCGAATGTGTCGACATATACCGGCGACTTAACTCTCAAAGAAGGGCAGATAATCACGGTGGAGCCGGGTATTTACATTGAGGGAAAATACGGATGCCGTATTGAAGATATGCTTTATCTTGCCAAAGACGGAAAGAGAAATCTTACAAAATGTCCGAAAGAAATGATTGAAATATAATATTAAAGAAATGATTGAAATATAATATTTCGGATATCCCCGTGAAATTCCACACGGATAAACAATGGTCATAATTAAAAATATAAGCGCAGGTTTTTATTTAAGACCTGCGCTTATATTATTCAATGTATAAATCAATCGTTTAACAAAGAAAGCTCCGGCTTTATTTTGTCTTGCAAGGCTTTTATAGCTCCGATGTAAATTATCTCAAAGTTATGCATATCGCGAAAATCGTTCGGTCGGATAAGAGACGACGGTTTAGAGAGTTCCAGCGCGCCCGAATCTTCAAGAACCTTTCCGACAAATTCGGAGCAGAAGAATTTTTTGCGTCTTACGCGCGGTATTCCGAGTTTGCAGAGAAAAAGACCGAGGTAATTGTAACTGTATTCCGAGCGCCTCTCCAGCATATCGAGCACCTTTTTGCGAGCCTTACAGAATATTTTGTCGGATACTGACAGGCGCAGAAGAGTGCATGGAGTGTTTCCGCGGGAAGAGTAGAACCCGTTGGTTATTTTCTCTTCAACCAATCCGCCGGGAATCGGGAAATAACGGTAAATGCGGGTAAAGCTATACATGACGGTTATGTTTTCATCGAAAGCTATCGAAACATGGGTAAAAGGATCAGAGGTAAACATAGCGATGAGTCGTGACGGAACCGAGTTAGGCCGTGTCAAGAGTAAATATATGTATTTCATAACAGCTCACTTATCGGGATAAAAGTTGTTTTTACAAGATAATTATATACTATTTGCAGAGGATACACAATATGTTTATGATTAAAGCTTTATTAAAAAGCGTTGCGCGCCGGAGGTGCAGGGATGTGCGGACAAGAAGCACAGATATTTCGCGTTCGAACGGATAAATATTTTCGGATGCATATCGCAGAAACATTGAATATATGTGAAAAGCTATGGCATAGTATAGTATATAAGATACAACAACGTCCGAAAAACGTTTATTTCAGGCTATATACAGCACATAACCGTAATGTTTTGCTTTCCTTTTAATACAATAGTTGCATTTCGTGAATGATTATGTTATAATATCAACGGCAGTAATGCTGAATTTATATATGGAGGTTTTGTTAAATGAACAAAACGGAATTTGTTGCTGCCGTTGCAGAAGCGGCAGGCGTATCTAAAAAGGACACAGAAAGCGTTGTGAACGCTGCTCTTGCACAGATCGAAAAAGCTCTTGTATCCGGAGAAAAGGTACAGTTTATCGGTTTCGGTACATTTGAAACTCGTGAGCGTAAAGAGAGAATGGGCAAGAATCTTCGTACAAAAGAAACTATCAAGATCGCAGCCTGCAAAACTCCGGTGTTCAAAGCCGGCAAGCCTCTGAAAGACGCTGTAAACAAGTAATTCCCCAAATATATGTGCCGCGGTCATCCGGATATGACCGCGGCACATTATTTTTGTGGCTATTTTTTCCGTTTCGGTGCAATTAAATAAGGAGCATACGGTCGTTGTCGAGAGCTTTACCGGAGTTTTCCTTAAACTTTTGCATGAGGTCAGCGACAGTAAGGGATTCACGCTCTTTTCCCGACACATCAAATATCACTTGTCCGAAATCCATCATAACTGTGCGGTTTCCAAGCTCAAGCGCGGACTGCATATTATGCGTTATCATGAGGCAGGTGAGATTATTTTCACTTACGATAGTTTTCGTCAGATCAAGGACTTTTTCGGCTGTGGAAGGGTCAAGAGCTGCCGTGTGTTCGTCAAGGAGGAGAAGCTTCGGAATATTTATAGTTGCCATCATAAGAGTGAGAGCTTGACGCTGACCGCCGGACAGAAGCCCCATAGGCTGATCCATTCGATTTTCAAGTCCCATTCCGAGAAGCGCAGCTTTTTCTCGGAAGTATTCGCGGTCGGCTCGCTTTATGTGTGAAAGCCACCCTCCGCGTCCTGCCGCAAGCGAAAGATTTTCTTCTATTGTCATTCCGGGAGCGCTTCCGCGCATCGGATCCTGAAAAAGTCTGCCTATCTCGCGGGCGCGTTTGTGCTCCGGAGAGAGAGTAATATCTTTTCCGTTTAGTTCAATAGTTCCAGAATCCGTAAGAAAAGAGCCGGCGATGGCGTTGAATAGGGTTGATTTGCCTGCTCCGTTTGCACCTATTATCGTGATGAAGTCACCCTTTTTCACGTCGAGAGAAAGATTGTTCAGCGCGGTTTTTGCATTTACCGTTCCGGGATAAAAAGTTTTTGAGATATGAGATATTTTCAGCATTTTTATCTCCTTCCGAAACGTTGGCAGAGTCTCTTTTTAAAGAGAGGGAACTGCTTTTTGAGATAAGGTATCGAA
>CAKSJC010000192.1 GCA_934462885.1 uncultured Eubacteriales bacterium
CAGTATTCCATGACGCTCTTTTTCAAGTCCACACACGACATTCTTACCTTTCTGCCGAGAATCTCTGAAAGCACATAGTACGCCGCAAAGCTAAGATAGCTTTTCCCGCAGCAAAGGTCGCATACGTATAATTCTCCTTCGGGGCAAAGCTTTTTCACAGCCTCCGCGATATACTCCGAAAAGCGGCATATCTGTCTGAATTTCGGCTGCTTTTTATCGTGTATGCGTCCGTTTTCGTCCGAGACGCCGAGTTTTTTCAGAAACTCTTCGTTTCCTCTCAGAAGTCTTTGCTTATCGCGATCGTTTGAAGGAAGTGCTTCGCTCTCTCCCGCGTTTGCCGTTTCTTCTCCGATATTTCCTTTTTTCACGAGATTGACAGCGCCTTTTTTTGAAATCATGAGTGCGGCGCTTCCGTTTTTATCTATCAGATCGGCTTTATGAAACGTATCGAAAAGCCTTTGCGCAGTCTTTTCTATATCCTTATCGAAAAGATTCTCGTGAGAAACTCTTCCCTCGGTGAGAAAATACTCTATTTGCAATACCGCTTTTCCGGAAATCTTTTTTATACTTCCTTTAACTTTCAGAATCTCCTGATCCTTATTAAACGGCGAATGAAAAATTACGCTTTTCAGAGTCCCGCAGCGCACGCTTTTGCAAAGAAGCGCGGCGAACTCAGTTATCTTGCTGCTTGTCATTATCTGAAACTTCCGTTACATTTTTACTTTTTTTGAGTGAAAACTTGCTTTCCGTTCCCTCGAAGATGCGCTTCAAATTTCCAAGGTGTTTTATAACAACTATAACGGCGATAGCAAAAGCTATCACTTCAATCAAACGAAACCCGGTATCGTTCATTCTGTTTAACACAAGCGGAAACAGCATTGCGGAGATGACAGATCCGAAAGAAATATATTTCGTCGCAAGCACGGATAAAATAAACACTGCAAGAAGAATAAGAAATATTCTCCAGTCAAGCATGAAAAGGATAGCGCAAAGGCAAACTATTCCTTTTCCGCCTTTGAACTTATAAAAAACCGGGAAAATATGTCCGAGAAAGCATGCAAAACCGGCTATGTAAGCCGTAAGGTATCCGAAAACGCACCAGCCTATCATTACGGCAAGAACAGTTTTCAAGATATCTCCGACAAACGTTATTATCGCGGCTTTTTTTCCGTAGTTTCGCATCATGTTGGTAAACCCGGCGTTTCCGCTTCCGTGATCTCTCACGTCGTCTCCGTACATTTTACCTGAAACGATTATCGCTGTATTTATACTTCCGAGTAAATACGGGATAAGAACATACACAAGTATGAGAAGCAGGCTCACTATCAGCGGTATATTTTCAAAATTACCGCCGATAAGGCCCATATATCCTATACGGTATTTAAGAAAAAAATGGAGCATTGTTTTTTCCTTTCCGTCTGCGTTATCAGACTGCAAATTTCTTTTCGGATTCTATATTTCCCTATTCGTTTTCGTCGCCCTTCTGGCGGATTATCAGCTTTATGGGAGTTCCTTTGAAACCGAAAGTCTGTCTCAGGCAGTTTTCGATATATCTCTGATATGAGAAATGGAAAAGCTCGGCGTTGTTGCAAAATATAACGAATGTCGGAGGAGCTACCTCGGTCTGCGTCATATAGTATATCTTCAGCCTGCGTCCCTTATCTGACGGCGGCTGAACTCTTGCAATCGCGTCCGCGAGAACATCGTTGAGCATACCTGTTGACACGCGCATAACGGTTTGGTTGTAAACATAGTTTATCATCTCAAAAAGCTTATCGACTCTCTGACCAGTTTTCGCGGAAATATACATTATCGGAGCATATGTCATATACGAGAGAGCGGTCGTAACTTTTTTATTAAAATCATTTACTGTGGAGTTGTCTTTCTCCATGGCATCCCACTTATTTATGCAAATGATCGACGCTTTTCCGGCTTCGTGAGCGATTCCGGCTATCTTTTCATCCTGTTCCGTAACTCCCTCGTTTGCGTCTATCATTATAAGGCAGACATCCGCTCTATCAACCGCCATTTTCGCGCGGAGAACGCTGTATTTTTCAACTCTGTCCTCTACCTTCGACTGACGTCTGATACCCGCAGTGTCTATAAAATTATATTTGCCGCAGCTGTTTTCAAAATATGTGTCGATAGCGTCTCTCGTTGTCCCGGGGATATCTGACACGATACAGCGGTCGTCGCCTATTATTCGGTTAACAAGAGAAGATTTTCCGGCGTTCGGCTTACCGATGACCGCCACGGATATGGTATCGTGTTCTTCAGGCTCCGACTCAAATTCCGGCAAAGCGTCAAGAACAGCGTCGAGAAGGTCACCGCTTCCGCTTCCGTGAAGCGAAGAAATAGCTATCGGGTCGATATCGAATCCAAGCTCATAGAATTCGTAAAATTCCGGCGCGACATCGCCGATCCGGTCAGCCTTATTGATACACGGAACGACAGGCTTTCCGCTTTTTTTCAGCATCACAGCGATATCAAGGTCATCAGCGAGGAGTCCTGTTCTGATGTCGCACATAAATATGATAGCGTCAGCCATGTCTATTGCAATCTGAGCCTGTTCGCGCATTTTCTTAAGGATTATATTGTCGGTCTTAGGCTCGATTCCTCCCGTGTCGATAACCATGAGAGTTTTTCCTCTCCACTCGGTCTCGCCGTATATTCTGTCGCGCGTGATGCCGGGAGTGTCCTCAACTATCGCGCGGCGCTCTCCTATCAGCTTATTAAAAAGGGTGCTTTTTCCTACATTGGGACGCCCTACTATTGCTATTACAGGTTTTGCCATATTAAATCTCCGTTTTCGTTTTATTAGCTGAAATGCAAAGATATGATTCTTACAAAGCAGTGTGATGCATCCTTTGTCGCGTCACAGTCTTCTTGTCGTACAATGCGGTATGTAAAACCGCACGCGCTCCGTTAAACATCTACTGGCGTGCTGTGCGGCGGATTTTTTTTAGCGTATGCGTTATTCCGCCCCTAGAAGCTTAAGTAAAAACTCCGCTCCGTCGTTTTCCGTAAACTCAATTTTCACGCCGAGTTTTTCCGAAAGCTCGGCAGGCGTCATTCCGCAGAGGAACAAGTCTCCCTCCGCACGAAGCATCGCCCTTGACAAGTAAAGAATTTCACCGAGTTTCTGTCCGGCAAGTTGTTTTGCAACATCCTGTCCCGTAAGAAGTCCGGTTACCGTTACTTCTCCGCCGAAAAATTCGTTTTTTATGCAATATACGCGGCACGTCAGATTCGGGCAAATTTTTTCTAATCTTTGAACCAGAGAAGAAATAAATTTATATGCCGCTTCTCCCGTTGCAACTGACACTTCGCGTTTGACGTTTTTCTCTTCATCGTCAACGGTTTTCAGCATACTCTCAAACTCGTGCTCAAACGAAGTAAGCATCCCGACTCCGTTTTCTATTTGAGTATATTCCCCATAGTATTCATCACGAGGAAGAGG
>CAKSJC010000193.1 GCA_934462885.1 uncultured Eubacteriales bacterium
GAAGTATACTAATGAATGAAGCCGACAGAGAGTAGGAACAGACGGAATAACCGCCTGTTCCCTCTGTTAGGTTTTAGCCTATTTAATAATGTGAAGGAGAAGTATATGTCACGAAAGATCAATCTGATTCTTCTCGGCGCTCCAGGCGCCGGAAAAGGTACGCAAGCCGAAATTATCTCGAAAAGATATGCCATTCCCGCAATTTCCACAGGAGCAATAATCCGTGAGGAGATAGCTTCCGGAAGCGAACTCGGTGCGCGCGTCAAAGCTTATACGGATAAAGGAGAACTCGTTCCCGACTCCGTAGTGATCGACATAATAAAGGGAAGACTTGCAAAAGACGACTGCAAAAACGGATTCATTCTCGACGGATTCCCGAGAACCGTTCCCCAGGCGGCGGCACTCGAAGATATGGGAGTCGAGATAACCGATGTTATTTCAATAGAAGTGGCAGATCAGGATATTATGGAACGGATGGGCGGCAGACGCGTTTGTAAAAAATGCGGCGCAACCTATCACACAAAATATAAGCCCTCGGAAAAAGGCGAATTCTGCGGAGTGTGCGGCGAGCCGCTTACGATAAGAGCGGACGATGACCCGAATGTCGTGAAGTCGAGACTCGTTATATATCACGAACAGACAGAACCGCTTAAGGATTTCTATAAGAAAAAGGGCTTACTCAAAATCGTTTACGGTCAGGAAAAACTCGAGGATACAACCGCTTTGACGATTAAGGCTCTCGAAAACTGAAACCTAAAAGAAGGCGTTTGTTATGATAATAGTTAAAAGTCCTGAACAGATCAAACTGATGAGAGTGGCAGGACGCATTACCGGCGAAGCTCTTGTGATTGGCGGAGAAATGGTGCGTCCCGGAATTTGCACTAAACAAATTGACGAAAAGATCAGACACCATATAGAGAAGTGCGGTGCAAGACCGTCTTTCCTCGGCTATGGCGGGTTTCCCGCCTCCGCGTGCATTTCTGTGAACAACGAAGTCATCCACGGAATTCCCTCATACGACAGAATACTCGAAGAGGGAGATATCGTAAAGATTGATGTCGGAGCATTCATCGGAGGATATCACGGAGACAGCGCGAATACGTTTCCGGTCGGCAAAATTTCAGCCGAAGCTCTGAAACTTATCGAAGTCACAAAAAAGAGTTTTGAAATGGGAGTCGAAGCGTGCAGGAAAGAAGGCGCGCGCATCGGAGATATCGGAGCGGCAGTCGACGGTTATGTAGTCGCAAACGGATACTCGACAGTCAAAAAATATGTCGGTCACGGCGTCGGACAAAGCCTCCACGAGGATCCGAACGTTCCGAACTTCGGAACAGCCGGACGCGGAGCAAGACTGTGCAGAGGTATGACAATCGCTATCGAGCCTATGGTGAATATGGGCGGCGCGGAGGTACTCGAACGACCCGATAAATGGACGGTCGTAACAAAAGACGGTTCGCTTTCCGCACATTATGAGCATACCGTAGCGCTTACCGAAAACGGACCGGAGCTTCTCACAAAGGTGAACTGAATTGGGGAAAAAGAAAAAATCGGAGATCGGCAAAGGATCTGTGGTCAAGTCCGTGTCCGGAAGAGATATCCACCGCGTGTTTATCGTGATAGATGAGGACAGCCGATCGAAGATCGCACCTGTTGTGATCGCAGACGGACAACTCAGAACACTGTCGCAGAGAAAACATAAGAATCCCGGACATCTGAAAGTTATAGCAACCCTCACGGATGAGGAAAAAAACGAGCTGATCCGGGAGGCGGACGATATTTTTATCGCAAAGCTCTGTAAAAAGTACGATATTTAAGGAAAAACAAAAATAGTACTTGACAATTTAAGAGTAACTAAGTTATAATATTATGGTGTGTTTTTCACTGAAATATTTATATCTAAACGATCGTGGAGGAGAAAAATTTGCCGAAAGACGATGTAATTGAATTTGAAGGCGTAGTCGTTGAAGCGCTCCCTAACGCAACCTTCAAGGTAAAGCTGCCCAATGATATGATCGTAACCGCACATATTTCCGGCAAGCTAAGAATGAATTATATCAAAATACTCCCCGGAGATAAGGTCACAGTAGAAGTATCAATCTACGACCCGTCGAAAGGAAGAATTACATGGCGTACAAAAAGCTGAGTCTGTACGCCGGACTTCAATTATGACTCGGCTTATCAGAGAAAGGTGGTAAAATACTGTGAAAGTAAAGCCTTCCGTAAAAAAAATCTGCGAAAAGTGCAAGATTATCAAGCGCCACGGCCACGTAATGGTCATCTGCGAGAATCCTAAGCACAAGCAGAGACAAGGATAATTTTAACGAGAGAGGTGAAAGAAGCAAATGGCACGTATATCCGGTGTTGACATTCCGAATTCAAAGCGTGTAGAGGTAGCCCTTACCTATATCTACGGTATCGGTCCGAAGAGCTCCCGCGACATTCTTGCAAAGACAGGCATTAACCCTGACACAAGAGCAAAGGATCTCACAGAAGACGATATAGCAAAGCTTCGTGATGAAATCGAAAATCACTACACAGTTGAAGGTGAACTTCGCCGTGAAGTGGCTCTTAACATCAAGAGACTTGTAGAAATCAACTGCTACCGCGGCATCAGACACAGAAAAGGTCTCCCCGTTCGCGGTCAGAGAACAAAGACAAACGCGAGAACAAGAAAAGGTCCCGCAAAGACAATCGCAAATAAGAAGAAATAATTAAGGAGAGAGGATAAAATGGCTAAAGTCGTAAAGAAGGTCATCAAAAAACGCCGCGACCGTAAAAATATCGAAGCCGGTCACGCGCACATCCGCTCGACCTTCAATAACACAATCGTAACAATTACTGACGTACAGGGCAATACAGTAGCATGGTCTTCTTCCGGAGGACAGGGATTCAAAGGTTCCCGTAAAAATACTCCTTATGCAGCCCAGACAGCAGCAGAAGCTGCGGCTAAAGGCGCAATGGAACATGGCATGAAGACTGTTGAAGTTTATGTAAAGGGTCCCGGAAACGGAAGAGAAGCAGCTATCCGCGCTCTCCAGACAACAGGACTTAACATTACTCTTATTAAGGATGTAACTCCGATTCCTCATAACGGATGCCGTCCGCCCAAACGCAGAAGAGTATAATTTATTAGGAGGATAACAATATGGCAAGATATACAGGTCCTTCCTGCAAGCTTTGCCGCAGAGAAGGCAAAAAGCTGTTCCTCAAGGGAGACCGCTGCCTTACGGATAAGTGCGCCGTTGCCCGCCGTGCAACCGTTCCCGGTCAGCATGGAGCAGGACGCAAGAACGTAAAGGAATACGGTTTACAGCTCAGAGAAAAGCAGACTGCTCGTCGCTACTACGGCGTTCAGGAAAAGCAGTTCTTAAACTACTACGAACAGGCGGATAAAAAAGAAGGCGTAGCAGGCGAAAACCTCCTTACAATTCTTGAACTTCGTCTTGATAACATAG
>CAKSJC010000194.1 GCA_934462885.1 uncultured Eubacteriales bacterium
CTCCTTTTATACGTCATGAGACATTTTCGACCGCGCTTTTAACATATATACACTCGTTTTGAAAATTACCCGAGCATTTGCGGAATGAGCAGTTTATGACAGTCCGAAAAGCGGATTAATGCGTGCTTCTGCGCTCTTCTATCTATAAAAAAGCGACGTAAGTATACACGCGAAGAAAACGCAGAACACGGCGCAGAAAAGAGAAACCGGGAAAACGTATTTTGTTTTTTTCACTCTTGTAACGGAATAGTACACGGATATAACGTATACGAGCGTATCCCCCGACCCCATTATTACAGATGCGCAGAACGCTTCCCTGCTGTCCGCACCGAATCTGGACAACACATCGGCGTAAGCGGCTGTCGCGGCCGATCCTGAAAACGGTCTTGTTATCACAAGGGGGATTATCCCGGCAGGAATACCAATCCGATCGGCTATCGGAGAAACGGCTGCCGACAAACCGTCGGCAGCTCCGCTTTCAGAGAACATCGACAGTGCGACAAGAAGAAGAGTCATCGCCGGAAGGACAGAAACGACGGTTGAAAGTCCTTCACGCGCTCCCTTTACAAACGACTCAAACGCGTTTTGTTTTCTTATAAAACAAAAGCAAAGAACGGCTATAACGGCGGGAATCGCAAGAGATGATATAATATCGGTCATTTTTAATTTTTCCTTCCCGTTTTTTCAGATGTTTCTCTTTTGGAATCACCGAAAAATTGCCGACATAGATTTTCGGTTTTTTTATCTCTTCTTTTACATGATTTCTCTGAAGATGAATAGCTTCGTCCGACGGCTGATTTCTTTGTTTTTTCCCCGCTTTTTGAAACTTTGCGGCATACATACGACAGTATCACTCCGAGGGCTGCGCACGAAAAGGAACATATCCATATCGGAACGATGATCGAATACGGATCAGCCGATCCGGCGGCACGTCTCAGCAAAATAAGCGTGGTTGGAATTATATTGAGCGAAGCCGTTCCAAGTATCGCAAACGCCGCCATATCTCCGGAGGTCACGGCAAACTCTTTATTTGCAAGGTCGAGCTTCTTCATAGCTGAAAGCGCGTACGGCGTAGCTGCGTTACCTATTCCAAGTATATTCGCAGATACCGCTGCCGTAATCTCTTCCTTTCCGTCTTTGGTTTTCCACGCATCGGGGAAAACCCGTGAAAGGATCGGAGACATTACCCTGCTCACGACTCGAAGAACTCCCGTATCGCGGAACACTTCCATTATCCCGCACCATAGACACGACATCCCGCACAGTTCAAGCGATATTTTTATGCTCTTCGACGCTCCGTCTATCACTGCGTTTGTAAGAGACGCGGCGTTCCCACCAAAAAGAGCGTAAACAAAAGAAACGATCGTTATTACAACAAAGCATTTCGTTATCATTGTCTCTCCCCGTTTTCTATATTTTTTCTTTCCGACTCTAAATCCGACTTCACTGCACCGCGAAATCTCGCCACAAACGGCGCACAACAAACTTAAACTACTCGAAATAACATTACCGAAATAACGCGGATAAAGTTCGTTTACTATATGAAATCATAGCAAAAAACGCCGCGAAAATATCCGTATTTCCATTTGTTATACTTAGATCAGAGAAAATTACTCTTGTAGCTTGACAATCACCATACCGCTATATTTTCCCTTTATACGACACAATAATTTATTTTTTGGAAGAAATTTGGAATAAAACATTTGATTTCCATAACAAAATTTGTAAAAATCTCTATTGACAGGAAATTAAATGTGTGATAAAATACCGACGTAAGGTTCAAGTGACGATAAACTGATTAAAATCACACGAAAAGGAGAAACAAAATGAAATCACTCGGAATAGTAAGAAAGATCGATGAACTCGGAAGAATCGTTCTTCCCATCGAAACAAGAAAGAGACTGGACATAGGTCCTAAAGATCCCGTTGAAATCTTTGTGGAAAAAGACAGAGTAATTCTCAAAAAATATGAACCATGCTGCATTTTCTGCGGCGACGCCGACAACATCGTAAACTACAAAGATAAGAAGATCTGTAAAAAATGCCTTGATGAATTAAAGAAAGCCGAATTATAATAAACAGCTGTACAACCTCTCTGTAAGAATATATTAACTCTTTTCTTTTGATATGACTCTCTTCTTTAATAGATGTTTAATAGGATGACTACGATTAAAGAATACATAACTTCAACTAAGAAAGCAAAACCATATCTCTGCATACGCAAGTAGGCATATGGGTTTTATGTTTTCAAGGCAAAAAAAGCCCGACTCTCCTTGTATACCATCTGTGAACCTACGCTTTCGCGTGTTCACCCCGCAGCATACAAGGCGAGTCGGGTTTTCATTTCAAATAAGTTTTATCTTGCTTTTGTTTCGATCTCTTCAAGAGCCTTCTTCAAGAATGCATCAAGAGGCATTGCTCCGATATCTTCGCCTGCGCGTGTACGAACGGATACCGTCTCATCGTTCATCTCACGTTCTCCGACAACAAGCATATAAGGAGTTTTTTGAAGCTGAGCTTCACGGATCTTATATCCGATCTTTTCGTTCCGGTCGTCGAAATGTACTCTGATTCCGGCGTCGTCAAGCTTCTTTGCAACCTTGGAAGCATACTCATTGAACGAAACCGATACGGGAAGCACTTCGACCTGCACCGGAGAGAGCCAAAGCGGGAACGCTCCGGCAAAGTGTTCTGTAATAACGCCGATAAATCTCTCGATCGAACCGAGAACAACGCGGTGAATCATAACGGGACGATGCTTTTTGTTGTCAGCTCCGGTGTATTCGAGTTCGAATCTCTCCGGAAGCTGCATATCAAGCTGGATAGTTCCGCACTGCCATGTTCTTCCGAGACAGTCCGAGATGTGGAAGTCAAGCTTCGGACCGTAGAACGCACCGTCGCCCTCGTTTATGACGTAAGTTTTGCCCATTTCGGAAACCGCTTCCTTAAGAGTTTCGGTAGCAAAATCCCAGTCTTTAACGTCGCCCATATGATCTTCGGGCATGGTCGACACTTCAATTTGATATGAAAGTCCGAATACTGAATAAACCTCGTCAAAAAGTTTTACCACGTTCTTTATTTCGTCTTTCATCTGATCCCATGTCATGAAGATATGCGCATCGTCCTGAGTAAAGCATCTGACGCGGAAAAGTCCGTGAAGAGCGCCTGAAAGCTCATGACGGTGAACAAGTCCCAGCTCTCCGACACGGAGCGGGAGGTCGCGATAAGAGTGCATTTCCGATTTATAAACAAGCATTCCCCCCGGGCAGTTCATCGGCTTTATGGCAAAGTCCGTACCGTCGATAACCGTTGTATACATATTTTCTTTATAGTGATCCCAGTGACCCGAACGTTCCCACAGCGAGCGGTTAAGCATCATGGGAGTACTTATTTCAACATAGCCGTATCTTTTGTGAACCTGTCTCCAGTAGTCGATAAGGGTATTGCGG
>CAKSJC010000195.1 GCA_934462885.1 uncultured Eubacteriales bacterium
CTACGGCTTCGTCTCTTCTTCCGAGATTTAACAGTTTTTTAATAAAAGACTTTATTTTCTCGAATATGTTTATGAGAATGTTTCTGCCTTTTTTATCGTCCGCAAGATAGCGCAGAACGGAATCATCCTGCATAAGCGTTTCCATAAAATATGCGGCGCGTTCTTCATCCGCGTATTCTTTGGCGGCTATATCGGCGGCTGTGCGTTCGTCTGATTGAGTGTGTATGAAGAACACAAAAGCAACAGTCATCACTCTAAGAAAGTGATGTATAGTCATGATTTTGTGCGGCTTGCATAACAGCAAATATTTAAAAAGAACCTGTTACCGGATGCAATTTACAGGGAAGCAGGACTGAAATAAGGAAACAAACAAAAAGCCCCTTTATTGGCAAAGCCGATGAAAGAATTGCGGTTGGTAGATCTTTTATCAGAGTCAATGGACTCAGCCGGCATATTGTCTTAAAGGAGCTGTGTTATAATTAAAAATTACTCTCGTGGAATGATATCGATTATTTAATAATCTCACCGTAGCATTCGCCGAAAGCGCATGCCGCATTTGATTCGTCAGTATCAATGTGCATAGCAGGCTTGAACTTGGTGTTTACACGAACTACAACATCGCCGAAAATGAGGCTTCTTCCGTTTGAATCTATTTTTACGGAAACTATCTGTTTATCTGAAACTCCAAATTCAGCGGCATCGGCAGGTGCAAGATGAATGTGACGCTTTGCAGCGATAACGCCTTCAGATATTTCAACTTCACCGGCAGGACCAACGAGCTTACATGCTCCGCTTCCGGAGATGTCGCCAGACTCACGAACAGGAGCATTCACACCGAGTGTGTGCGCATCCGTGAGAGAAACTTCTACCTGCGTAGCGGGACGCGCAGGTCCGAGTATGATAACATTCGGGATACTTTTTTTAGGACCTACTACTGTAACTCTTTCTTCGCAGGCAAACTGACCTGGCTGAGAAAGATCTTTCTTATGTGTGAGTGTTGCACCTTCACCGAAAAGGATTTTTATATGTTCTTCTGTAAGATGCACGTGGCGCGCGCTTGTTTCAACTAATATTTTTCCCATTTTAAAATTCCTCCGTTGATTTCATATATTGGTTATTATATCACTTAACGAGATACCTTGTCAATGAGATTTTCGCTTTGTTATATAAGTTTTTGTGAATCTAAATTGAAATATCAAATATGGTACATTAAAAAATAAAGTCAAAACAGTGGTATACCCGAAAATTTTTCTCGTTAAATTATTAATCCACTGTTCATTCAATCTTTTTATGTGAAATTGTATTGACAGCATTTTCTTTGCATGATAAAATAAAACGGATATTTTATTTTTTTCGGAGAGTAAAAATATGATAACAATTCCTAAGGACTATAAACCCCGTCTTTCCGTTTATGATACACAGCGCGCTATTGATTTTATCAAGAACACTTTCAGAATGAATCTTTCCATCGAACTTAATCTTCGACGTGTTTCTGCTCCTCTTTTTGTAACAGAAGACTCAGGTCTCAATGACAACTTAAACGGCGTTGAACGCCCGGTCGGATTTGATATTCCCGCTGTCGGTAAAGATGCTCAGGTCGTTCATTCTCTTGCTAAGTGGAAAAGACTCGCGCTCAAAAAATATGATTTCTATGTTGGTAAGGGCCTTTACACCGATATGAACGCTATACGCCGTGATGAAGATCTTGATAATCTTCATTCTGTATACGTTGACCAGTGGGACTGGGAAAAAGTCATTGACCGCAGCATGAGAAACGAAGATTATCTTCGTCAGACGGTTAAAAAGATTATTTCGGCAGTTGTTGCGACTAACAACGCGCTCAGATATGAATTTTCTGCTCTCGAATGCAGCATTTCTCCTGAAGTTTCGTTTATAACAACTGAAGACCTTCTGAAAATGTATCCAGATAAAACCCCGAAAGAACGTGAGAACGCTTATGTTAAGGAACATCATACAACGTTTCTCATGAAGATCGGCGGAAAATTATCTGACGGCAAGCCTCATGACGGCCGCGCTCCCGACTATGACGATTGGGAATTAAACGGAGACATATTAATTTGGAATGAACTTCTTGAATGCGCGTTTGAGATTTCTTCGATGGGAATCCGCGTTGACGCTGAGTCACTCGCACGCCAGCTCAAACTTGCAGGCTGCGAAGAACGCGCCGAACTTCCTTTCCATAAAATGCTTCTTTCAGATGAACTTCCGCTTACAATCGGAGGAGGTATCGGTCAATCAAGACTCTGCATGTTAATGATGCAGACTGCTCATATCGGTGAAGTGCAATCATCAATATGGGATGAAACTACCATAGAGAAATGCGAAGAAGCAGGTATCATGCTTCTTTGAAAAAGTTGTATAAAACCCTGCAAATCTGAAATAATAAAAGTCCCTTTTTAAGATAAATATTACTATCCGGCTTCTGCTTGTTCCGCTGATTTGTGTAAAAAGCAGTTGTGTATCGGAGTGCATAAACAGGTCGGCAGACCGGAATTTGTGAGGTACTTACTATGAAAAAAAAGATAAGTGCAGCGTTTTGCCTTGTGATGCTACTTTTATTTGTCGGATGTGAAAAAGCCGATATATCAAAAGTGAAAATTGATTACGGAACGTCTTCTGTTTATTCAGAAGAAGATATGAATGCTGCAATTGATGTCATAAAAAAACAGTTCGGCTTATTTGAAGGGTGCGAATTGCATAGCATTTCTTATACATCTGATGAAGAATGCAGCAATGCAGATAACATTGAGTGGATGAATGATTTAAGAACAGAAGATAATAAAGAAATCTTTACGCAATGCATTGCATTTGACAGCAGTTTCCGTTCACCGAAAAAAGGCGGTGCATGGGAGGCTGACAAAGAATACACTTGGTCATGGTGGCTTGCGCGCAGCGAAGGCGGAAAATGGAAGCTGATGACCTGGGGGTATTAAAAGAAACAAATTTCAGTTTGTTTGCAAGAACGATTCCTACTCAGAAGCATTGAAAAAGCAGTGGCATATATGTGCCACTGCTTTTATATCTTTGATAGTAAATTCTCCTTGCCGTGAATGGAATGTTATCAACATTAACCGGAATTGAAAAACATATCATAAATGCATTAATGCATTTCGAAGCCTGACGAAAAACGGAGTATCCTAAGTGTGAGCCAATCGATGTGCAATATGTCCTTGACGCTTTGATGGCGGGCGGACAGAAATTTTATCCATAAGGCTTTTTTATAATAAGTGTGTTTTTAATTTTGCAGCGTATACAAGTTTGTTTTGCCGTGTATTTCAGCGTATTTCAGAGAAAGCTCTTTTCTGATTTTTGTTCGGTACTGCTTTGGCGTCAGATTGTAAGATTTTTTAAACGCCTTGTTATAGGAATTTTGACAGCCGAAACCTAC
>CAKSJC010000196.1 GCA_934462885.1 uncultured Eubacteriales bacterium
GTAAAATCCACCATTATAAATTTATATACAACCATCGCTATATGCAAAGATTACGGAATATCTACCGACGATGAGTACATCGTAAATTCTACCAATATCACGATGGAAAATATATACGAGGAATATGATAACGACTATGACGCTTATCTTGCCGATATCTCTGAATACAATATGAATGACAGCGTTTATAGATTTATCGTAAAAAATGAAATTCTCTCAGACGAGCTTTTCAATGTGATGCTAGAAAACGGCGATATCACAAATGACGACTCGGAAATAGAATCCGCCGTATACGGCGAGAAATTCATTCGTGTTAAGCAGATTCTTATCTCCGCAGACAATGGAAAAACAGATGGAGAAAATTACGCTCATGCTGAAGAAATTCTCTCTCTTGCAAAAAAAGGTCAAGATTTCGACGAACTCATAAAAGAATTCGGTGAAGACCTTTTTATGTTCAACAACGACGACGGATATTATATGACCCGCGGCACATATCATCGTGATTTCGAGGATGCAGCATTTTCGCTTGACGTCGGAAAGATCAGCGGAATCGTAAAAACCGATGCAGGTTACAGCATTATTAAAAGATGCGAAAAAGACGAAAAATATCTTGAAACGCATTTCGACGATCTGAAAAAGGCTTATCAAACCTCTCTATATAACCTTAAACTTGAAGCATACCGCGATACGCTTACCATAACAGAAACCGAAAATTTATCGGACTATTCGATCTTCAACATGAAAGCAGAGCACTGAAGTGAAATATTACAGGCGAAAACGCACCGGAAGCGCAAAAGTCAAAAAAGTTCTGTTCCGGATTTTCTTTGTCATTTTTGCAGCCGCACTAATTACATTTGTAACGATACAAATCGGACTTCATCTGAAAAATAAAGTCGACTCTATGGAAGAAACAGAACAGTCGGAAACTTCCTTTTCTCCGCCGGACAACATACCGCAATCTACTCCCGAACATGATCTCTCCATTTATCCCGAATACAGTGAGGTCACCATTGACATAACTAAATTCGACGATGAAGACTCACTTAACTCTCATATGAACGAGATGATGGAATACTGCGATTCCGTAATGATTAAACTTACGGATGACGACGGCGTCCTAGTGTACGATTCCCCTGCGCTTTGCAGGCTCATGAGCCTTCCCGTAAACGAGGAAAGTTCATCGCTTTCGATATTCAAAGCCGCAGTTAACGCAGCTGAAAGAAGGCGTCTTTCAGTGTCAGTCTTCTCTCATCCGTCGCTTACCGAAGATGAAAACGAAATGTACGAACGAGATAAAGAATTGTATAAAGAACTGTCGGAATTCGGCGTAAATGAAGTTGTCCTTGACATATCTGAACTTGACTCACTTGATCATTACAGTACGGAAATGATAAAAAAATACGTCAGAGCTGTTTCATGCGATGACATAAATATCGGTGTTCTCTTTTCCGACAAACTATTTCTTGACACCTCATACGCAAGATATATCCAGAGTATTTCCGCAGAAATATCATTTTACGGTATAAAATTCACAATCTCCGCTTCTGCATCTTCCCTTATAAATATCTATCATGATATTTCGACGTCAATATCTTCTCTTTTTGGAAACTTCAGCCTTTACAATATGAGAGTTTTCATTGAAAATGAAGAAAATTCCGCTGAAGCTGTCTATATGGCGTGTATCGATAACAATATAAGTAATTATTGCATTTTAAACGACATATCACCAAAGGAGTTTAAATTTGACCCAAATGCAGAAAAAATAGATACATCCGATAACTCCGAGATTACAGATCAATCCGTAAACACGGAAACTAACACCTCTGACAGCGGCGACCAAAAGATTTCAAACCCTTATGCTATCGGAATATCCGATGAAACAGAAGAAAAAACGCAAAACGGCAACTATATAACAGACCATACGTCCGAATCTGATAGCGCTGAGTCTGAAACGGTGCCTTCGTCTGAAACCGGAGTAACTCCATGGTTCTGAATAGATTTTTATTTGGAGAAACTAAATGACAAATTTCCCAACACTCTTTTTCACCGAGGACGCAATTCTTACCGCTGAATGCGATGTGCTGAAATTTTTTCCGGCATTTGACAGCATAGAGGCAATTAAGAAAGCTTTTTTCATATCTTTAAGGCGCGGAGACAGAATTACTTTCAAAAAATTCTGCAAAAGCGCTTTTGACCGTTTTAATGAAAAATCCAATTTTGTTCTTTTCAAACTAACCGGGCTTTATCCGTTAAACTATGCGCTGTGTGATAAAACAATGGCCGCCGATACATTAATGACAGTTGTTTATTTGGCTCACGAAATATCGGATTTTTTCGTTCTGATGTCACCGACAGCTTCCGAGTACAAGCACATTACGGGTAATCTCATATATGAAATGATGTACCTAAAAAGTAAAAGTGCCTCAGACGTAAATTTTGTAACTCCGTCGACGCTGACCGTATTGAACAAATTTCCTCATCTTGTCGACTGTATATTTTCAAAATGCGAGAAAAGTGATTTCGGCAGCGTGTCGGAGATGATAGAAAAACTTATAAATAAGCTTAAAGAGACTCCGCCCTTTTCTTCACTCACTGTAAATGTAACAAATTGTTCTCACAAAAGTGAAGATCCAATCGTGATAGAGTTTTCACATGAAGCCTTTATTCATATTATCTGCGCTATTTTCACAATCTTCCTTTCACTTTCTGACGATCACACCATTGATATTGATATTTCTCATTTATCCGACATTGCTGAAGTACGAATAAAAACAAAGTCACTTCGTGCAGAAAACATTATGAGTGACTCTTCAAATTTATCTTCTTTGACTCAGGTACTTACCCCCAACATGAGCCGCCTTGCAGAAGCCGCTTCAATCATCTCATATGTTTCCGATATCGGTATATCAATATATGTAAACAAAGAACCACCTGAAATATCGGCGGTTTTAACTCTGGGACGCGAAGGAAGCACCGACCCTAAATTCAGATATTCAGATCCATATGAAAAAATATCATCAATTGTTGAAGAGTCGACAAAACTGATTTATATGCTAATTGACGGTAAATCAAAATGAAAAAAAGTTGCCGGATATTTTTATCCGGCAATAAGTATTAATGCGAGGAGAACCATCTCCCATCCGATACCATCTGCTGCCACGAGAAACATAACAAGAAGGATTATTATTTCTTCTGTGCCGATTTTTCCGTGAAGGCTTTCTATAAAGTCGCGAAGTGCTTTTTCTCCGTTGTTTTTTTTTATATTTACAACCGACGTCTCAGACTCTGTATATCTTTTTTTTTCATCCGGATCTTCTTGTATTTCGTCTGCAATTTCTTCTTTTTCTCTTCCGGGTAAGTCGCGAACCATGTCTTCTCCCCCGCTTATGTAT
>CAKSJC010000197.1 GCA_934462885.1 uncultured Eubacteriales bacterium
CAGAAGAGCAAGAGCTGGCGCTGCAAATATTGTTCCTAACTCCACAGGCGCAGCAAAGGCTATCGGTCTTGTTATTCCCGAACTCAACGGAAAGCTCATCGGCTCTGCTCAGCGTGTTCCTGTTCCGACAGGCTCTACAACGATCCTCACAGCTGTTGTTCGCGGCAAGGACGTAACAAAAGAAGGAATCAACGCAGCTATGAAAGCAGCTTCTTCCGCTTCTTTCGGCTACAATGAAGATCAGATAGTTTCTTCCGATGTTATCGGTATGAGATTCGGTTCTCTCTTCGATGCAACACAGACAATGGTTTCAAAGATTGATGACGACACATATCAGGTACAGGTAGTTTCATGGTATGACAACGAAAACTCCTACACAAGCCAGATGGTTCGTACAATCAAGTACTTTGCTGAACTTAACTGAATTTCGTAAATTTATGTAAACAAAAAACGGGGTTTTATGCAAACTCCGTTTTTTGTTTTCTTATGGCAGTCGCCGGTTGATAGGCGGTTGCCATACAAATGCAAATCCCGAAACAGCACTAAAGTTGTTTCGGGATTTTTTATAAAATTATTTTTGTTTGTATGTTTTTAAGAGATAAAAAAGCAGATTGAAAATTGCACTGCAAATTTTTGCTGTGCCGCTTTGAATCCGTGAGAAGCAAAAAGCAATGTCTGATTTTTAAGGCTCATCTTGTGTAAGTTAAATATAGTGAATAAGCCGTTTGATTATGGATACTTATACTATAAAATTTGTTTTGAAAATTCAAAGCCATCATTTCTTTTTTGCATTCGCAGAAAATTTTTGAATGCCTTTTTCACGCAGTTCTGATATATAATGTTCAAGTTCTTCACGCAGATTTGAGGCGTTTCTGAACGGAAATGCGAAGTTTTTCTTTGCTTTTAAGCTTTCCGCGCGGTTTGCGATGTTGAGTTTCAAGTTTTCGTAACGAATCAGGAGCTTTTCTTCTTCAGCAAACTTCTTTATTTTTGTTACGATATGGAAGGAATAGCATACATCAACGATGAACACGCCCATATACATTCCGAAAAAGAAATTATACAGCGGATTATCGCTTAACCAGTTAATAAATCCGACAAAGTGCGGGTGCAGGAGAAACATATATATAGCTCCAACCGCACCCCAAATAACGCTGAAGAGCGGACATATGATTCCCTGTATGTTTCCCGGGCGTGTGCTGTAATCCCAAAGCTTTACATGGAATATTTTTGTGAATATAAGACCCGTGATATATTCTATTCCGCTAAGCATTATTGTAAGCAGAATTATTTTTGCCGTATTTCTCAAAGCCGATGAGGAAATAAACGAGAAATTAAGACTGCAGAAACCATATAGCAACAATACTCCCGAACCGTACAGCGGAAGACACGGACCTGTCAAAAAACCCGGGTTTATCCATTTTCCGTGAGCGATACGGCGATAAAAAAGCTCAAGTATCCAGCCTATACTTCCGCCAATTATAAACAGCGCTGATAATGTCGTTAAAATTTTCATATCTTATACTCTTAAAATATTTCATTATATTTCGAACGTGTGCCGTTCGATTGCGATTATAGTCCGATATTTTTTAGAAGGCGTCAAATTATTTAAAAGCAGGTATTAATGCTTTTAAATGTGTTATATATGCATATTTTGTACGGCGATTTATTCAATGAAACAAAGCGGCTAAACATTTCGTTCAATGCGCAACAAGTTCAATTGAAAATCATTCAATTCAGATATGCTTTTCTATACAAAGACGTCTCGTTTTTTTGATGTTGAGAGTTTACGGTTATTTATCGGGTCATGAAAAATCGGCGTCGTTTTGAGAAATTTAACTGCCGTTTTATAAAAATTTTTTATTGTTTAGTCTTTTCTTTCTTCAAAATCGTCAATCTCGATTACGTCTGGACGTTGGTTTTTGACAATTTTTACAGCGGTTATTACTGTGCTGAAATTGAGTATTCCTTCAAGAAGAAGAGTAATTCCGAGAAGCACCATAAGGACTCGCGTGCCCTCTCCCGGACGGAACATCAAAAGAAGTCCGCCTAAAGAGCATAAAACGGCGAAAGCAAAAATGAGCCACCATTTTTTTATTCCGAATTTTTTAGATTCCAATGATATCTGGATCTTAAAAAGTCCGTCTGTAAGAATGTATATTCCGAGAGTGATACACATAAAGGTCATTAGGCTTCCGGGATTTGTTATCATTATAATGCCGAGAACAATAAGAAGTATTCCGAATGGAAGATCATACTGAAATGCAAGGCGGTACAAATCTTTGGAAAAATATCCAATAAGTTTGACAAGGCCGAAAAAAATAAGAATACAAGCGCAGATTACGTTGAGAACAGCAGCGGAAAAATCGGGAAGGACTATTAACAGAATACCAAATACACAAAGAAGTGCGGAAATAATTATATAGCCTATCTTAGCTACTTTCATTGGAGCGGTGGAACGCATAAAAAACTCCTTTTCTCAAACAAAAATTAAAACGCATTTTATTTATAATACATTATACATGTTTTTTTCCGGAAGAAAACAGACAATAGTGTTCCACTGTTGAAAAAATGGTCAAAAGTGAGAAAGTGTCTAAATAAATCGTTTTATTATGCTTGTCAGGAGACGTCATTTGCGTTAGCGGCAGTCTTGTTTCCGTTTTGGTGAAGTATTTCAGTGTAAAGGCTGCGGCAGATATTTGTTATGCGATATATTTCTTCAATTAAATCATCACGCATCCCGTTTGATATCCAATCAAAAGTTAGACCGAAAAGTTCGCATTTGAAAAATCTTACAGCGACGTCGCGTTCGAATTCTGAGACGGCATCTTTGGGAAGAACAGTATCAAAATACGTTTTTACAAGATATTCGCAAATATTCATTACATATTTTTCGTATATATCACGGTTTACAGAGTTATAAATATGTAAGACTGCTTTTTTATTTTCAAGCGCAAATTTAAATACAAGATTTACACATTCATCAAGAGAGCCGACAGTGGGGTACTTTGATATCAAAGTATTTATGTCGTCTTTGACGATTTCCATAAGAAGGGTAGGTATATCCTGATAATGATAGTAAAAAGAATTTCTGTTTATCCCGCAGTCCTCAACAATATCTCTCACACTTATTTTGCTCAGGGGCTGCTCATTCAATAGCTTTAAAAATGATGCCTTGATAGCCTGCTTCGTAAAATTAGCCAGCGGTAACCCTCCTATCCTACTTTCACGCCTTCAGCTTTTTCCTCTTTTTAACATCATTGATTATAGCACACTTTTTCCCTTTTGCAAAACAAATAACTCTCCCCTAAAATATCTGGCCCGGCTGCTTTTTCTTTTCCTTTGGCGGAAATTTTGCGTCAAACTTTTCAAATTCTTCCGGATTCTTTT
>CAKSJC010000198.1 GCA_934462885.1 uncultured Eubacteriales bacterium
GCCCGATGGTCAAGCGGCTAAGACACCGCCCTTTCACGGCGGTAACGGGGGTTCGATTCCCCCTCGGGTCAGAAAAAATATCCCGTTTAGAGTTTACTCTAAACGGGGTATTTTTGTAAGAAATGGTGCAGTCTATGATGGCTGCACTATTTTCATTTGTTCAAGTTAATTTTAACGCCTTTTCCCGCGTTACTTCCGTTTTCGCATTCAATCCTTTATTTTAATGGTTCAGATGGGAAGTTCGGAGAAACGAAAACAAAACTGACTCCGCATAAAAACGAAGTCAGTTTGACAAATAAAATTTTTCTTTATTATGTTATATGATTGAATAGACTTTATGTACGTTCGTTTAATGTGCGGCAAAACAATCAGTTCACGTTTATTTTAAGTTTATTTTTGCTTTTTTGAATATTGCGAATGCTGCTAAACCAACAACAATACCGCATAAACCTTGAATGGCGTTGAAAGGAATGTTGGCGGCAGCCGTCGGGAAACCGTACATTAGTATGACTGACTCATATATAAAATAACCGAGTATCATAACAAGCTCGCCGCAGATACCTGAGATTATCAGCGATAATAGAGTGTTTAATTTCTTTCCTGAGAGCAGGCGTGAGATACCGAGAACAGAGAGCGCCATTAGAGCTTTAATGAAGAAAGTACCCGGCGCGTAGATTACATATGCTCCGAGCAGATCACATAAAGCGGCTCCTGCACCTGCAGCAATAACAGATCCCCATCCTCCGAGAGTCCACGCTGAAAGAAGTATAAGAGCATCTCCGAGATTTATATTGCCGACAAAAGGCGCCGGAACTTGGATCCAAGTAAAAGCAAAAACGAGGGCGGTGAACATTGCGGTAACAGATAACCGCTTGATTTGGGCTTTATCCATTTTTTGTACCTCTTCATTTTTTGATACGATTATTATACATATGTCCCGAAACTTTGTCAATAGTTGATTATAATAAATATAGAGAAACTTTTTTGCCGAATTTATTGAAGAGTGATATTGTGTATGTTGTACTTGACAAAATCGTTCTTCAATAGTATTATTTACTGTAAGGATTAGTTTTTGACAAATAATGAAAAGCTAAGCGTTGAAGATATAATTCAGCTTGAAATAAAGCATATCTAAAGAACGTAAAAACTGCATGAGGCTTTGGTATGGAAGGAATGCTGTATGTCTCTACCGGAACTATGGTAAGCAGGCATAACGGATATGATTATAAGCGCGCTGTCCGCGAAATATTTAAACTGAAAGAAAAAGGACTTTGTGACGATCTGGAACTGATGATGCTCGTTTTCTTTTACGACAAGATTGACGATGTGGTAAAAACCATACTTGGCGCGGGGTTTTCACCGGATGTAGTGCATTGCGAGAAAGAGATCGGAACCATGCTCTCGGATGGCGGAAAACTTTTTTATGATAATAAAAAGGATGAGTCCGATGTTATATTTAAAGAATCCCTTCGGCTTTTTAAGCTTAACTGCGAGACTGCAGGAAAACTTGGGGCAGGAAGAATGGTTCTCCATCTTTGGGGAGGAATAACTTCCGATAAATATGTTGATTATAATATTTCAAAGCTTTCGTTCCTTGAAGAAATCGCAGGCTCATTCGGGGTTCGTTTGCTGATCGAAAACGTCCCGTCAAATACGAATGATCCTTTATCAAACTGGAAAAAACTTTTACCAAACCTATCAAACGGAGGACTTATATTTGATACCAGATTCGGTAAACTTCATGAGCAGATAGAGGATGTTCTCACCGATACAAGCGTAAACAAAAAGATAGAACACATTCATATAAGCGATTTTCGCGGAGGATACCGCGATTTTTCCGCACTCAGACCAATATACCACCCGAGAGAGGGGAAAATAGATTTTAAAAAAGTGTCCGCTCTTCTTTCGGCTATAAACTATCATGGAAGTATAACTCTTGAATCTCCCATTATGACGGAAGATAAACTCGATATCCCGAAAATTGAAAAAACTCTTAATTATATAAAAGAAACATTTTAAAAAATAAAGGAGAAAAACATGAAAAACTTTATGGGAACAAATTTTCTGTTAAAGAATGAAACGGCTAAGATTTTATATCATACATACGCTGAAAAACTTCCGATAATCGATTACCATTGTCACGTATCTCCGAAAGAGATAGCGGAGAATAAGCAGTATTCAAATATAACCGAGCTTTGGCTCGGAGGAGATCACTACAAATGGCGTGCGATGAGAAGTTTCGGCATAAAAGAAAAATACATAACCGGAGACGCATCCGACTATGAAAAATTTCTCGCATATGCGAAAATGATGCCGTATCTCATCGGTAATCCTCTATATCACTGGACCCACCTCGAACTAAGAAGATTTTTTGATATTGATGTTGTTCTTTCTCCGGATACGGCAGATGAGATATGGGATAAAACTTCAGAAATGCTCGCCGATCCTTCAATGAGCGTCCGCGGACTCATAGAAAAAGCGAATGTGGAGCTTCTTTGCACCACAGACGATCCCTCCGACACTCTCGAATACCATAAAGCGATATCGGAAGACAAAACGTTTAAGACAAAAGTTCTTCCGGCGTTTCGTCCCGATAAATGCTTTAACATAAATAAACCGGGACTTGGCGAATACTATGAAAAACTTGGTAAAGCAGCCGGAGTTGAAATAAAGACAGTGCGCGATCTTAAAGAAGCTCTGAGAAACAGAATCGAATTTTTCGATTCAATGGGATGCCGCACAGCCGACCACGGACTCGATGAGTTTCCGCTGTTCGTAAAACCAAACGAATATGCGGCGGAAAAAGCTCTTGAATGCGCGCTTTCGTCCGACGGACGTGACGTAACTCCTGAAATGCTTTCCGTTTTCAAATGTGAAATGCTTTCATTCCTTGCCGGAGAATACGTGCGCCATGGATGGGTTATGCAGCTTCATATGGGCGTATACAGAAACGCAAACACACAAATGTTTAATAAAATCGGAGCGGATACCGGATTTGATACGATAGGGTATACAAATGTATGCGGAATAATCGAGCTTCTTAATTTAATGGAAAGCGGCGCCGGACTCCCGAGAACAATACTTTATTCGATAGATCCGGGCTGCAACGCGGCGATAGGATCGATGATAGGCTGCTTCCAAACTTCGGGAGACGGATTACCTAAGGTTATGCAAGGATCTGCATGGTGGTTCAACGATTCCATAGATGGGATGCGCGAGCAGATGAAGCAGCTTGCTAACCTTTCTGTATTCGGAAGATTCAACGGAATGCTTACCGATTCGAGAAGCTTTACATCATATCCGAGACATGAGTATTTCAGACGCATTTTATGTAATCTGATAGGTGAATGGGTCGAGGATGGACTTTATC
>CAKSJC010000199.1 GCA_934462885.1 uncultured Eubacteriales bacterium
GCTTATACTTAAGCAGTTCTCCGGAAGCGGACTTTATGTTTGTGTCCGCACGTTCGACCCGAACATCGACGAACGCATGATAGCGAGAAAAGCGAATATGAAAAAAATGCCGTTAAAGATTGTTCGCTATGCAAGTACCGATGAAGTCGGTTCATACGCAGAAAAGGTGAACAGCGGACTTGTTACGTGCGGTACGCCCAAATCTCTTCTTCAGATCATATCGTACTGTGATAAAGTTCTTCATACAAAGAAGACAAATATTGCGCTGAGCGTTCTTTCGGTAATGATAAGTGCGGCTCTTCTTGCGCTTCTTGTTCTCTTTGATTCCGTAGGAGTACTTAATTCAATGTTTATTGCTGTATATCAGCTTATTTGGATAATTCCAATGACAATATCGTCAAAAATGTTTATCAGATAAAAAAGGAGCCGTAAGGCTTAACAAAAAAGCGGGAGGTACTTTCCGAAAACGCAGAAGCTTTTACGGAAAATATTTTCCCGCAGTTTTGTTTTGCCCCACTTTTTGCAATGAGAGAAGATATAAGAAGCTTTATTACAAAAGTTCAAAAACCCGGAAGATATACGGGCGGGGAAACAGGAAGCGTTTTCAAGGAACTTCGCAACGTTAAAATGAGAGTCGCGTTCTGCTTTCCGGACACATATGAAATAGGAATGTCAAACCTCGGCATGAGAATACTCTGCGATTGCTTCAACAGCGTAGACGGCGTTTGGTGTGAAAGAGTATACGCACCGTGGGTTGACATGGAAGAGGAGATGAGAAAGAGAAATATTCCTCTTTTCACCCATGAGAGCGGAGATTCCGTAGGAGACTTTGATGTCGTGGCGTTTACGATGCAGTATGAGCTGTGTTATACGACGATGCTCAATATGATAGATTTAGCAGGTATTCCCCTGAGAAGAGAAGACCGTGAACACGGTCCGATAATCATAGCGGGCGGGCCGTGTTCCTATAATCCCGAGCCTATGGCGGAGTTTGTCGACGTTTTTTCAATCGGCGAAGGGGAAGAAGCTATTCCCGAGTTTGCCGGATTGTACCTTTCTATGAAAGAAAACGGAACGTACAACAAAAAAGATTTTCTGTATAAAGTCGCGACCGAATTAAAAGGTTTCTATGTTCCATCGCTTTACGATATTTCGTATCATGACGACGGAACAATCGCTTCAATAGATACGGTTGATGAGAAAGTACCGAAAGTCGTCGAAAAACGTGTGGTTGAAGATGTAGATAAAACAATTGTTCCGCTGTCTCCGGTAATGCCGAATATCGAGACTGTCCATGACAGAGTTACGCTTGAGGTTTTCCGAGGATGTATCCGCGGATGCAGATTTTGTCAGGCGGGCATGGTGTGCCGTCCTGTTCGTGAGAAATCGCCTGAAACGCTCGATTGCTATGCAAGAACCATGGTGAAAAACTCGGGTTATGAAGAAATTTCGCTGTCGTCTCTTTCGATAAGCGACTACTCAAAGATAAGCGATTTAACTGATATGCTTCTTTCATGGACAAATGGTAAAATGATTAACCTCTCGCTGCCGTCCATGAGAGCCGACAGCTTTACAAAAGAACTAATGGACAAGATATCAACTGTCCGTTCAAGCACGCTGACGTTTGCGCCCGAAGCCGGATCCGCGAGACTGCGCGACGTAATAAACAAAAACATAACTGAAGAAGAAATATTGAGAGCATGCGGAGTTGCTTACGCGGCAGGAAAAAATCAGGTAAAGCTATATTTTATGAACGGGCTTCCCGGAGAAACTTACGATGATATAGAAGGAATATCGATCCTTGCTTCTCATGTGGTAGACGAGTATTACCGTACCCCGAACAGAAATAAGTCCCGACAACCGCAAGTCACACTGTCAGTCGCGTGCTTTATTCCCAAACCCCATACCCCGTTTCAGTGGGAGAGACAGAATACAATTGAGGAGCTTGCGGATAAGCAGCAATTTCTCTCCTCAAAGATAACGGATCGCAAGGTGAGGTATAATTACCACGATGCGAAAGTATCAAGACTTGAGGCTGTTTTCGCGCGCGGAGACAGACGCCTTTCGGCGGCGCTTCTCGAAGCTGTCCGCCGTCATGTCAGATTTGACGCATGGGAAGAATTTTTCGATTACGAAAACTGGCTCGACATATTTGAAACGGTTGGAATAGACCCGTCATTTTACGCTAACCGCACAATACCGGACGATGAGATACTTCCGTGGGATATGATATCGGCGGGAATATCAAAGCAGTTCCTGCTTTCTGAACGCCATAAGGCGCAGAAAGCAATAGCGACTCCGTCATGCAAGGAAAAATGCTCCGGATGCGGCGTAAACCGCCTTGTCGATAAGAAGTATTGCAGATGGTGTCCCGGACATCCGGAAAGCTCCGACAGTGCGGGAAAGATAACATCCGATGAACCTTTTTTGACATTGCCTAAAGAAAACGTTCCCGCTAAAGGAAGTGTAAAGCCCGTCAGAATGATACGAGTCAGATTCAGAAAATACGGCGCTATGCTGTATATTTCTCACCTGGATCTTGCAAAGGTAATGACGCGCTCAGTTGTTCGCTCCGAACTTCCGGTTTATTATACCGAGGGCTTTAACCCTATTCCTAAGCTTGTGTTCGCGACGCCGTTGTCGGTAGGATGCGGAGGCGAGGAAGAGGTTCTCGACTTGAGAATGATGAAAGAAGTGTCAAACGACGAGATAATGGAAAAGCTGTCGGCTGTAATGCCAAACGGTATTGAGATTAAGCGCGTTTATGATCAAAAAGGAAAAATGACAGAGATAAAATGGGCTGAAAACGAGATAAAATATTCTGCGGTGGATGTGTCAGACGAGACTTGCCGTGAGATTGAGAAAATGTTCACTCAACCTGTTATTATGTTGAAGAGATCGAAAAGCGGCGAGCGTGAGTGCGATATAACGTCACTTATAAAATCGCTTAAAGCTGAAAGCGGGGATGGAACACTAACGGTAACGGCAGTAACATCCGCAAGCGCTGAGAACTATCTGAATCCGGAGTACGTGGCTCAAGCGATAGAGAACAGGTTCGCGATATCAAGCGAGAACAGCTGGCACATGATAGTAAGGAAAAAACTTTTACTCGAAGATGGGGCTACTGAGTGGGAATAATATACAGCCAATAAGTAAAGAAAACCGCACCACTCACGAGGTTGGCGCATTCGCGCAACCTCCAAGGCGCAGCTTTACCATCAAGAGGGAATAATATACAGCCTAAAAGTAAAGAAAACCATCCCACTCGCGAGGCTGCGCATACGCGCAACCTCCAAGGCGCAGCTTTACCATCAAGAGGGAATAATATACAGCCAATAAGTAAAGAAAACCATCCCACT
>CAKSJC010000200.1 GCA_934462885.1 uncultured Eubacteriales bacterium
GCTCCGACAAGTCTTTTACTTTATCGTATATAGGAGCCGTTATATCGTGAACTGACACACCTTTTCTGTACTTTTCTTTCAGTATGTCAAACGCTTCGTTTTCGGGGAAAACAAGAGCTTGACCTATGAAGTAATCTTCCGGCTTGCCGCTTCCTTTAATTATAAAATCGTGTCCTTTGAAGTATGGGAGGTGATGAGCCGCAGCGGCTGCCTGATGTCTAAGAAAAGCGGGTATCTTCTTATATTTTCTCATCATCGGACTTTCGTCGTACCATTCGTAGCCCGCATATATCTCGTCAGCGCCTTCGCCTGAGAGAACGACAGTTACGTGCTCTTTCGCAAGTTTCGAGAGAAAGTACAGCGGAACTGACGAAGGATTAGACTGAGGCTCGTCCATATGATACTGAATAGTCGGGAATGCCTCGAAACATTCGTCAGCCGTTATGTGACGGAAATGGTTTTTGACTCCTATCCTTTTTGAAAATTCAGCCGCCTCACCTGTTTCGTCGAATTTTTCAAAGTTGAAGCCGACGGAGAAAGTGTCATTCGGCATAAGAGTCGCCGTTATATACGACGAATCAACGCCGCCCGATAGAAAAGCCCCGACTTTAACGTCGCTTATGCGGTGAGCGTTAACAGATTCATGTACGCGGCGGTCTATCATATCTGCGCATTCATCGTATGAAAGAGATGTTTTCTTTGAAAAATCAACGTCCCAATAGCGCGTTTTATTGATCTTGCCGTCTTTGATCGTAAAATAATGAGCAGGCGGCATTTTAAATGTATTTTTAAAGAAAGTTTCTTCCATAGAAGAATACTGAAACGTAAGATACGGTCTCAAGGCGTTTTCGTTAACTTCCGGTTTGAACTCGGGATGCTCAAGAAAACTTTTTATTTCGGATCCGAATATAAAGTGACCGCTCGGCGCTTTTGTGTAGTAAAACGGTTTTATTCCGAATGGGTCTCTCGCACCGTAGATTACGTTTTTCCTCTTGTCGTAAATGACAAAAGCAAACATACCTCTGAGTTTTGAGGCAATATTTTCTCCCCATTCCTCGTAACCGTGGAGGATAGCTTCCGTATCGCATTTTGTTTTGAAAACGTGACCGCGCGATATCAGATCGTCACGCAGAGACATGAAGTTATATATCTCGCCGTTAAAAACGATAACGACGCTTCCGTCCTCATTGTACATAGGCTGAGTTCCGTCTGAGAGGTCGATTATCGACAGCCTTCTAAAGCCGAGAGTTACGGCGTCGGAGTCGTTTTCGCCGCTCATGTAGAATCCGCCTGAGTCAGGTCCGCGGTGTATGATCCTGTTTGCCATGCGACGGATGACGTCTTCTCTTTTTTCAATGATTCCGGTAAAACCGATAAAACCACACATTTATTATTGTACCTTTCAAATTTATCATTTACTGAGACTAAAGCTTTACTGCGAGAGTGGCATGATCTCGCCTCACTCGCACTAATTGAATAAAACTCGTCTGATTGTATAAGAACAAGAGTCAATATAATAATACATTATATATTATATCATAATTTCAGCGGGAAATAAATACGAAAAAAACAAAAAACGGCAAAAGAGTAAAATAAACATGACAAAAAAACGCCCACGCAGCATTCACTCCGTGGGCGTCAAATGAAAAATTGTTTATTTCATAGATTCAACAAGCTTGTTTATAGCGTTTGAGTAGTTCTTAGCGTTAGTTTCTATTCTCTTCGGCATTTTGTCTCCCATTTTTATCATACTGCGGAGAATGTTGTTTAGACCTACTGACGGATACTGATATGCAAAGTCAACGTGAAGATTATCTATTGACAGGTCGATCATTTCATGAGAATTATTATCTTCCCCGTATACGCCGTTTGTGATATAGTCGAGATACTTAACGGTAACGTTGTTGTAGCTGTATGAGGCGAGAGCTTCAAGAGCCGCTCCGGCGGTTTTTTCATTATCTGCGGAAAGACCTGAGGGGATACCGATGATAGTTGCGTTTTGGTTTATTGAAGAAACATAATCGTTTTGGCTTTCTGTTCCTTTGGGCATGGGAAGATATCCGACTTTGTCTTTCATTACAGAAGAGAACGGTTTAAATTCTTTCAGATAACCTACCGTGAAAAGAGCGTTTCTCTCGGAAAAAACGTTCATTGCGGTTGATGCTTTGTCACCGTCGGCAAGCGCAGTCTGATAAGAAGCGGGAGAATCGTATATTTCCTTGATCTTTACGGCAAAGTTTAACAGAGCGTCACCGTCTGACAATGCGTAAAACGGATTGCCTGCCGAATCGCGGTCGGCAAACTTTACTCCTGACCCGAAAGCGATAGCTTCGATTGCGTCTTCTACCGAGTAAACAAATCCCGAGAAGTCATATACACCGATTTTTCCGTCGTTATCCATGTCTACTGATGCAGAATTAGAATATGATATGAGTTTGTCAAGAGTCCATTTTCCGTTTCTCACATCAGCATAGAGATCGGTATCCTGAATAACGTCGTTAAGCTTTGTCCGATTGAAATATGTGACATAAACACTTCCGAAGAAATCGGAATTTGCGTCCCCGTTGATAAAGAATACTTTTCCGTTTGCGGACATACCGTTCGTGAAGTCATCATTCCAGTACGGCTTTGAGAGATCAATGTATTCGTTTTCTTTTATATCAGACATACTTCCGTTTGCGGCGAGGTTTGAAGAAGAGAAGCCGTCCGCGGCGTAAATTCCATAGTCGGCGTTTCCGGCAGCCTGAGCGTCCGTGAGAGATTTTGAAAGAGTCTTAGAGTCGGAATTTACATATTCGAACTTTATACCGAGTCGGTTTTCGACAGCTTTATTTCTTTCGTAAACAGCCTGAGAAGCTTCGTTTTTCTTGTTATCTTCGCCTATTATCGAATCAAAATCGGATGTCATGATTTTTACTTTGGCTCCGTTGAAATTCATATCGGAAAGTCCGTCGGAGACAAGCGCACGGTCTGCAGCGCTTACCGACAGCGAGGCGGACGCCAAAATAAGGGATGATAGAATTACGCTTAAAATACGTTTTTTCATATTTCCTCCATAAAAACAACCCATAAGTTTAATGTTTCGTTGACAATTCACGCAGAACGCAAGAGATTTGCACCCGGCGAGTAATACTTGTCTTGTCTAAATAGTTTTCATGCTGTCAGTATAAACTACTGAAGGAAAGCGCCTGTACAAAATCGGATAAAAAGCAAACGAGTATTATCATAT
>CAKSJC010000201.1 GCA_934462885.1 uncultured Eubacteriales bacterium
GACTTTTACGGCAGAATCGGGATTGAGATAATCGATATACGCCTTGCCCTCGGGAAGATCGTTCATGTTTTCTTCCGTAAACAGTTTATCGTAAAGAACAACGTCTATATCTTCGGCGTACTTTGCAGAGAGCCAGTGAATAGTTCCTTTTATCTTTCGATCAGACGGAGTTCCGGTTCCGGTTTGTAAATCTGCCGTACAATGTATTTCTTTGATTGAACCGTCGTCGCTTTTCACGATATCGCCGCATTTTATGATATACGAACTCATAAGGCGAACTTCCGAGTCGGGTTTTAGTCTGTGGAACTTCGGAGGCGGGACAAGAGCAAAATCCTCCGCGTCGATGTATATCTCCTTTGTAAACGGAACTTTACGTGTTCCCGATTCAGGATCATTCGGGTTATTCGCTATATCAAAATATTCCGTTTTGTCATCGGGGTAGTTATCAATAATCAGTTTTATCGGATGAAGTACAGCTATCTTTCTCGGCGCTTTGATGTTCAGCTCTTCTCTTATGCAATGTTCGAGAAGTCCTATATTTACCATGCTATTCGCCTTTGAGACGCCTATTCTGTCGCAGAAATCAAGGATGGATTCGGGCGTATATCCTCTTCTTCTGAGTCCGCAGAGAGTAGGCATTCTGGGGTCGTCCCAACCGTCCACTATTCCGTTTTCGACGAGATAACGAAGGTGTCTTTTTGACATTACCGTATTCGTTAAATTAAGACGTGCAAACTCTATCTGGCGCGGTACGGACGGAACGTCGCAATGTTCAATGACCCAATTATATAAAGGTCTGTGATCCTCGTATTCAAGCGAGCATAGGCTGTGAGTTATACCCTCAATAGCGTCCTGTATGGGATGGGCAAAGTCATACATCGGGAAAATGCACCACTTTGTACCCTGTCTGTGATGCTCGATATATCTTATACGGTATATTACGGGGTCGCGCATATTGAAGTTGCCGGAGGCAAGGTCTATCTTCGCACGGAGCGTATATTTTCCCTCCGGGAATTCTCCCGCTCTCATTCTTCGAAACAGATCAAGGCTTTCTTCCATAGGTCTGTCTCTGTACGGAGAAACTGCGGGATGCGTGAGATCTCCTCTGTATTCTTTGAATTCTTCCGGGGTAAGCTCGCAAACATACGCAAGTCCCTTTTTTATCAAATCTTCCGCCAGCTCATATGTTCTTTCAAAATAATCCGAACCGTAGAAAAATCTGTCTCCCCAGTCAAAGCCAAGCCAATGTATATCTTCCTTAATGGCGTCAACAAACTCCGTATCTTCCTTTGCGGGGTTGGTATCATCCATCCTGAGGTTGCAAAGTCCGCCGTATTTCTTTGCTGTTCCGAAATTTATAACGAGAGCTTTGCAGTGTCCTATGTGAAGATATCCGTTAGGTTCCGGCGGAAATCTCGTATGCACGGTTTTTGTCTTTCCGTTTGCTATATCTTCATCAATAAAATCATGTATAAAATTTGATGTTCTTTCTGCCATATCTACCTCTATATATTTGAATATTATAATGTCTCAAGCATTTTATCTATTCTGCCGATCGTCCGTTCTTTGCCAAGTATCTGCATTACGGCGTACATATCCGGAGAGTTGAGCCGTCCCGTAACCGCAAGTCTTATAAACATCGAAATATCTCCAACGTTTCCGCGATAACTTGCGGGAGAGAGCTTATACGCCTTCATGTCGGAAGTATAACCCATACTTTCTCCGACTGCCTTTATTTTTTCAAACCATGTGTTCATATCGTCCGACGGATCGAAAGTATCCTTGAAACCGTCAAGAGCTTTTTTTATATCGCACTTATCGAATTTTTCGTCATAGCTATCCTGTACAGCGAACAGTTCGTCGTAAAAGAATCCGATAAACGGTTTAACATCGGCAAGAGTTGAAAAATCCTTGCGCGGCTTTTTGCCGCCTCTGCCGATTGCAAATATTTTTTTCGCGTACTCCGAATCGCGTTCAAGAAGCGCCGCAAATTCGGGATCAAATTCGAGCGCCCAATCAAGAGTTTTCTTAAATATTTCATCCGCAGTAAGTTTCGAGAGAACATTTTTCGACACATCTGTCAGCTTATCGAAATCGAGAAGGCATCCCGACGTGCTCATCTTTTTTATTGAGAACGGAAAATCCGATACCTTTTTATCGGGATTCTGGGTGTGCCACTCCTCAAAATTTGAGTTTAAAAGAGTCATTACGTATTCCGATACACATTCGTTCGTATAGCCCATTTTGCGGTAGTCTTCGACGTTTGCGCCCATATCGCGCTTCGAAAGTTTCTTTTTATTACCGTTTTCATCAAGGTGCATTATTTGAGCGATATGCATATATTTCGGAAGCTTGAAGCCTAAAAAATTAAAGAGCATTATATGCCTTGAAAGACTCGGGAGCCACTCTTCGCCGCGCACAACATGAGTGGTTCCCATAAGATGATCGTCAACCGCGTGCGCAAAATGATACGTTGGTATTCCGTCGCTCTTTAAGAGAACTTCATCCTTATCGTTTTCGGGAATCTCAAGATTTCCTTTGATAAGATCCGAAAACTTTATTTTTTTATCCGGATCGCCGTTTGCCATCATACGCAAAACAAAAGGATGTCCTTTTTTAAGATGTTCCTCTGCTTCTTCTATCGTAAACTCGCGCTGCTTAAGCATTTCGGCTTTCTGTTCTGCTTCCGCCTCTGCCGTCCATTCCTTATTTTTTACTTCGGCTTTTTTATCGGAGTTTTTCAGCGCTTCAAGCTCCTCTGCGGAAGAAAACACGGGATATGCTTTTCCCTCTTCCACCAGCCATTTTGCATATACACGGTATATTTCGCGGCGTTCGCTTTGCTTATACGGACCGTAATCTCCGCGTGAGGTTATCTTTCCGTCTTCGCCGAGAACCGCTCCCTCGTCAAAATTTATATTAAAATTTGCAAGAGTCTTTATAAGCGCTTCCGCAGCTCCGTCAACCTCTCTTTTAGAGTCGGTATCTTCTATTCGAAGGTAGAATACTCCCCCTGACTGGTGAGCAAGTCTTTCGCTTACCGTTGATGGGAAAAGTCCTCCGAGATGAATAAATCCCGTAGGGCTTGGAGCAAATCTCGTAACTTTTGCGCCCTCGGGGAGAGTGCGCGGCGGATATTTTGCTTCCACTTCTTCACGGGTTAATTTTACATCCGGAAAAAGAAGTTCTGCAAGATACTTGTAGTCCATATTTATC
>CAKSJC010000202.1 GCA_934462885.1 uncultured Eubacteriales bacterium
ATTATATCACTTCTATGGCTTAAGTGCAAGAACTTTTTTTATTTTTTGTGAGTAAAAATGCTATTTTGAAAAAACTATATAATTAAACTGTGTTTTTGTTTTCTATAAAATGTTTGAAAAAATTAATGTTAAGTAACGTGCAGATGCATTAACGATTTGTGAGTGAAAATATGCTGCAGCGGTTAGAGCTGATTTGTCTTCGTTTGTTTGTTACAGAAGAATTTCACAGAAAAGTTTTTGAGGCTGGCTGTTTCTCATAGCTTGATATATTTGTTTCTGCTCTTACAGTAATGTTGAATGCATAAATGGTTATAATTTTAGAGTAAATGTATTGAAAGATTAGAGCATATGTGTTAAAATAAAAAAGTATGTAATTTTGACGCACACCTATGTTATTAGGATAAAAAGTTTCGCCATACACAGGTCCGAAAGAATATTAATCCGAATGGTTTTACTTAACTTACTTTTTGAAAGGACTTAGCAATGGAACTGAACTACAAACGAACATTATATGTTGGATTCGCATTTTTCCTTATCTGTACATTTTGGCAGGTCTATGACAGTATAATACCGAAAATACTTACGGATAAGTTCGGAATGTCACAGGTATGGTCAGGCGTTATTATGGCATTTGACAATGTGCTTGCGGTTTTTCTTCTTCCGGTATTCGGAGCGTATTCCGACAAAAAAAACACAAAACTAGGCAGACGCACCCCGTTTATTTTAGTGGGAACGATAATTGCAACCATTACGTTCGTGGCGCTTTCTTTTGCCGACAATATGCAGCTTGCTTCAATATCGGATATTTCAGATGTTACGGTTACGGATTCCGGCGAATATGACGCTTCGCTTGAAAGGTTATACGAGTCCGATGTAAAGTTTATGTCTGATAATTCACCCGATGAGAAAAAGACCGATCTTAAATCGATATATCCGTCGTTTGAAGATTTCAAAAGCGCCGCAAGAGACGGCAAGGCAGGGTCTGATATTATTTCTGCACGTCAGGCATACGCATGGCGGAAAACCATAGAAAAACCGGAGATTCTTATTTTCTTCATGATTCTTTTGCTTGCAGTGCTTCTTTCCATGTCGACTTTTCGCTCTCCGGCGGTAGCGCTGATGCCTGACGTTACCCCGAAACCGTTGCGCTCGAAAGCGAATGCCGTCATAAATCTGATGGGAAGCGCGGGAGGAATACTTGTTCTCGTTCTTGGAGTTGTATTCGGTACAGGAAAGACCGAAAACACCCTCATGAGTTATACTGTATTTTTTATGGTAACAGCAGGCATAATGCTTACCGCTCTCCTCATATTTATGCTGACCGTTCGGGAGCCAAAATGGGCGTTGGAAGCGGAAAATATAAATCGTGTGATCGATGTACAGGAGTCAAGCGGCGAAGAACAAAATGAATCCAAGCGAGGACTTTCTAAATCAGAGAAAAGATCGCTTATATTTATTCTCTCTTCTGTTGTGCTGTGGTATATGGGATATAATGCCGTAACAAGCAAATATTCCGTATATGCAGGAGATGTGCTTGGGCTTGACTACAACCTGACTCTTATCGTAGCGCAGGCTGCAGCAATAGTCTCATACATCCCGGTTGGAATAGTTTCGCAGAAGATAGGAAGAAAGAAAACAATACTTGCCGGAGTCATAATGTTGTGCGCGTCATTTGGATGCGCGTCGTTTCTCAGAAGCGGAAGCAATATATGGTTTATGAACGCTCTGTTTGCTCTTGCGGGAATAGGTTGGGCTACGATAAATGTAAACAGCTATCCGATGGCAGTTGAGCTTTCAAAATCAGGAGATACCGGCAAGTACACAGGTTTTTATTATACAGCAAGCATGTCGGCGCAGATCTTTACACCGATTCTCAGCGGAGTTTTCCTGACATATATAGGAATGACCTCTCTTTTCCCGTATGCGACGGCATTTGTTGCGTTAGCGTTTATTACGATGCTTTTTGTACGTCACGGCGACTCAAAGCCTGTGAAAAAAGATCTTCTCGATCATCTCGACGTTGAAGATGATTGAGTGGTAATGATTTTTAGCATGTAAACAAAGAAATCCATCCCACTCGCGAGGTTGCGCATTCGCGCAACCTCCGAGGAGAAGCATAAATTCAAGTGTGATAATATGCAGTTTACAAATGGAAAGTACCGCATCACTCATGAAATTGAAATTTTTCTCATGTTGAAAAACAGAAAGGTTCCAAATGATTTTTCTTTACACTTTATTCGGTTTGCTTTTTTTATTTTTGATTTATGTTCTGTTTCTTGTAAGACCGTGTAATACTCATAAAATTGATAATTTGCTGAAATGCGATTACGCTCATCGCGGAATGCACGGAGAAGGAATACCGGAAAATTCCCTTGCGGCTTTTTCACGTGCCGTCGAACATGGATTCGGTATCGAACTTGATGTTCAGCTTTCAGCTGACGGAGTAGTCATGGTATTCCATGATTACAACTTAAAAAGAATGACAGGTTGCAATAAACTTCTTTCGGATCTGACATATGAAGAACTGAGAAAACTCTTTTTAAATGGGGGAAATGAGAAGATCCCGACACTTTCGGAAGTATTGGAGCTTGTTTGTGGGAGAGTTCCTATTCTTATTGAACTCAAAGGAGAAAAAACGGACGTATCTCTTTGTCCGAAGGTTGACGATATCATGTCGGGATACAATGGAGCGTATTGTATTGAATCTTTTAATCCGCTTCTTACTGCATGGTACGCAAGAAACAAAAAAGATGTGTACAGAGGTATTCTTATAAGCAATATCTGTAAAAATAAGAATTTCAGTCTTACGAGCTTTCTTTTGAATCTAATGGTATTAAATTGTTTAGCCAGACCTAACTTTATTTCATATGACGGACGTTATAAAAAAATGCTGTCTGTAAGATTGAGCGTAGGATTATTCAAAGCTGACAGATTTGTATGGACAGCGCGGAATAAAGATGAGTATTTTATATTAAAAAGAGAAAAAGCCTGTGTTATTTTTGAGGGATGTATCCCTGAAAAAGAGTAATTTTAGTTTATGTTTAAAATAAAATAATAAGAAAAATTAAGGAGGAACAACATGAACACTATGACACGACCGATAGCGGCGGCGCTCGCGGCACTCGCACTGGCGGGAAGCGCGGTTCCGAATGCGTCCTTGAGACAGAACAAAACGTATGAGAAACCGACGGGAACTGTAGTCGACTCGGT
>CAKSJC010000203.1 GCA_934462885.1 uncultured Eubacteriales bacterium
CTCTTGCTCTTCTGAGGTCACCCTTTCTGTGAGGACCGTCGAGGATCATCTGATCGCCTGTGTAAGCGTGGATTGTGCTCATGATACCGGACTGGATAGGAGCATAATCGTTAAGAGCCTTAGCCATAGGAGCGAGGCAGTTTGTTGTGCAGGAAGCAGCAGATATAATCTGGTCATCCTTTGTAAGAGTCTTTTCGTTAACGCTGTAAACGATAGTCTTAAGGTCGTTTCCTGCGGGAGCAGAAATAACAACTTTCTTAGCGCCTGCATCTATGTGAGCCTGGCTCTTTTCCTTGGATGTATAGAAACCTGTGCACTCGAGAACAACATCTACACCGATCTTACCCCAAGGAAGATCCTTTGCGTCTTTTTCAGCATATATCTTAAGGGTCTTACCGTCAACAGTGAGTGTGCCGGCTTCGTCGTCAGCGGAAACAGTATGAGCATTCTCGCCGATCTTGCCGCAGTAACCGCCCTGTGCTGTATCATACTTAAGAAGGTGAGCAAGCATAGAAGGCTTTGTAAGGTCGTTGATGGCAACAACTTCGTAACCTTCTGCGCCGAACATCTGACGGAATGCAAGACGGCCGATACGACCGAAACCGTTAATAGCAACTTTAACTGACATTTTGTTTTCCTCCAAATATATTATAATTATAATTTTGGGCTTCGAATTCAGGTTTTTATTATCATATTTTGCCCTCAATATCATATTTTATACCATCTACGCCAAATATACAAGTCTTTTTTCAAATTTTTAATAGATTTTACCATTTTAATAAAATTATTCCCCACAGTCAAAATATTTCGGGCGAATTGAATATAGTATACGATATGCTGCCATGAATTAAGGAATGTCCGGCAGACAGTAAACTCTTGCGTATACTGTTTCAAGCGAAACAGTGATTTTAGAAAAATCGTATAAAAACTCCCTAATGCAGTTTTTCACACTAAATTAGGGAGTTTTGTATTTTGTTCAATTCATCTCGCTTTTGTAAGCTATCTTTTTTACATTATTCTGTTCCGTCAAATGTACTTTCTTCCCAAAAACAAGATCAAGATTATCACCAGTGCAAGTCCTACAAGGAATGCCAATCCTATTAGAAAGGTAGCTTTGAGCGCCCCCAAAACATACCATTTTCGTTCTTCTTTTGCCCAAGCGCCACTGTTTTTTTCTTTGCTTTCTTTTTTTTCTTGAGCATTTGAATATTGATTGTTATCGTGATTCGGCGGTAATCTGAAAGAAAAAAGATTCGGCGGCGAGATATTGTCCATATTTGCGATGGTACGTCCATCGTCGTCATTGTATTTTTTCTTCGGCATTATTTTTCATAAAGATGGCACACTACATAGTGTCCCGGTTCAATTTCACGTTGTACCGGAGCCTCTTCCATACATCTCTTTGTACAATGCGCGCAACGGGTATGGAATTTGCATCCTTTCGGCGGATTTGCCGGAGAAGGTATTGAGCCGCCGAGAACTATTCTGTTCATTTTTACCGTCGGATCCGGTATCGGAATCGCGGAAAAAAGCGCCTTTGTATACGGATGAAGAGGATTTTTGAAAATATCCGATGTTTTACCGTATTCAACAAGATTTCCGAGATACATTACTCCGACTGAGTCGGAAATGTGTTCAACTACAGACAAATCGTGTGAAATAAACAAATATGTGAGTTTATATTCGTTTTGGAGGTCTTTCAAAAGATTTATGATCTGCGCCTGTATAGACACATCAAGTGCGGATACAGGCTCGTCGCATACGATAAACTCGGGATTTAGTGCAAGCGCTCTGGCAATACAAATACGCTGTCTCTGTCCTCCGGAAAACTCATGCGGATATCTGTCCTTATGGAACGGCTGAAGTCCGCAGTTATCCATCACTTTTTCAATGTAATCATTGAACTCTTCTTTTGGGACAAGGTTATGTTCGCGAACTGCTTCTCCGATTATTTCACCCACAGGAAGTCTTGGTGAAAGTGATGAAAACGGGTCTTGGAATATTATCTGCATTTTTGTACGTATTGCGCGCATCTCTTTCGGAGAAAAATCATATACTTCCTTTCCGTTGAAAAGAACCTGTCCGCCTGTCTTTTCGCCCGAAAGTCTTAAAATGGTTCTGCCGGCCGTTGTCTTTCCGCAGCCTGACTCTCCGACAAGCCCCATCGTTGTTCCTCTTTTGAGGTTGAAAGTAATGCCGTCAACCGCTTTTACATATCCGACAGTTTTTGAAACGACCCCGCCCTTTATCGGAAAGTATTTCTTAAGGTTATTGACCATAAGAATATACTGCGGATCGTACTCAACCGGAGTATACGAAGAATCTATATAAAGAGGGTTCTCTTTATTGTTTTCAAGATTTGATTCATTATGCAAAGAAGAATCTTCGGAATGCTCTTTCGCTTTTTCGGCAGCAAGTTCTTTATTACTCATTCCTTCGGGTTTCCATCCCATATCATTCACCCTCCTTTTTCAGATTTTCCGGATAATACCTGTAACAGCTTACCTTGTGTGTGTCAGACAAACTAATCTCATGCGGATACTCTCCTGAGCAATTTCCGACGCACATCTCGCAGCGATCCTTAAAATAGCAATAGTTCGGCATATTGATCGGGTTAGGAACTTTACCCGGAATAGAATAAAGCTTATCTACTTCTTTTCCGACAATCGGCTTCGACGCCATGAGCCCAATCGTATACGGATGAGACGGATGAGCAAAAATATCTTCCGCAGTTCCCTTTTCAACAATTCTTCCCGCATACATTACGACTACGTAATCAGCCATTTCGGCAATTACACCTAAGTCATGGGTAATGAACATTATGGAAGAGTTTATTCTGTCCTTCAGCTGACGTAGAAGATCGAGAATTTGAGCCTGTATCGTAACATCAAGCGCAGTCGTCGGCTCGTCGGCGATTATTATTTTCGGATTGCAGGCAAGAGCCATTGCAATCATAACACGCTGCCGCATACCGCCGGAAAGCTCATGCGGATACATCTTATAGACGCCCTCCGTATTAGCGATTCCAACCATATCGAGAAGCTCAATCGTACGTTTTTTGATATCGCTTGACTTCTTTCCTTCGCCGTCGTGAAGAGCTATAACTTCATCTACCTGATCTCCTATACGGAAAACAGGGTTAAGCGCTGTCATAGGCTCCTGAAATATCATTGATACATAATTTCCGCGGAGATGCTGCATTACAT
>CAKSJC010000204.1 GCA_934462885.1 uncultured Eubacteriales bacterium
TGAGCTTGCTGCCGGAATTATCTTAAATATCATACTGCGCCTTCACGTTTGGGATTATTCCAATATGTTCGGAAACGTACTTGGACAGATATGTCCGCTGTTTTCGTTGTTTTGGTTTTTGTTGTCTCTTTTTGCTATCGTTATCAGCGATGAAGTTCGGAAAATGTTTTTGTTCCTTGAAAAACGTGAGGCAAAGGAAGCGGAGAGCGTGTGATCTGTCTCCGTACATAGGTTGAGTTATGAAAAAATATTATACCCATTTGAAGAAGATAAAAAATAAAAAGCTGAGAATTGTCATTTCGGTATTTGTCGGAGCGGTGTTTGCGGTGTACTGCGCGTATGCTTACATCAAGACCGGAACGATAGCTCCGAGCGCTGAGCTTATTGACGGACGTCCGACTGTGAGGTTCATTGATGTAGGACAAGGCGATTCTGCGCTTGTTACGTACAAGGGAGAATCGGTTCTTGTGGATGCGGGACCGGCGGACGCCGGCAAAAGCGTTGCGGAATACGTTAGAACATATTCGCCAAATGTGGATTACTTCATTATTTCACATCCGCACGAGGATCACATGGGAGGAGCATCTGACATACTGCGGACGGTAAGGGTTGAAAATCTTGTGATAAACGCATATACGTCAGACGACAATTTCTACATAGAGACTCTTGAGATTGCAGAAGAACAGGGAATAAATATAATAGTTGCCGACGAGCCTATGACTTTGCACACCGACAACATAATGATAAATATTTTGGACAATTTCGGATATGTATATGACGACATAAACGACACAAGCCTGATTGTCAGAGTAGACGCGGATGACATTTCGGTTTTGTTTACGGGAGACGCGGAGAAAACCGCGGAGTCCAACGTTATGTCAACGTCGTACAGCATGCTTGACGCGGATATTCTGAAAGTAGGTCACCACGGTTCAAAAACTTCGACATCGGAGGACTTTTTAAAGGCCGTTTCACCCGATTTTGCCGTAATTTCATGCATGAAAAATAACTCTTACGGTCATCCGTCGCAAAATGTAGTGAATCTTTTGAAGAAATATTGCATTGAGATATACCGCACAGACCGTATGGGAACGGTAGTTATACACTGAATGGAGATTAGGTATGGCAAAGAAGTGTCGGAAAATCACATAGACCACGAAATTTTTTTGCCGGAAAAGCCTTTTTTTAGGTGGAATTTCATAACGGAATAAATTTAAAAAGGGGGAGGGGAAAACTTTTTATGAAAAAGTTTTCCCCTCTTTTTTATCCCCGGAAAATGGAAAAGGAGCAAAATTATTTGATCTTGTACTTCAGGCGCAAATTGTCGGCAATCATTGCGATAAATTCGCTGTTTGTAGGCTTACCGCGACTGTTTTGGATGGTGTAGCCGAAGTACGAGTTGAGAGTATCCACATCACCGCGATCCCATGCTACTTCTATCGCGTGCCGTATCGCTCTTTCTACTCTCGATGTTGTCGTTTGATACTTTTTTGCGACAGAGGGATAAAGCACTTTTGTAACGGAGTTTATTATCTCGCTGTCATTTATTGTCATTAAAATGGCTGTTCTCAGATACTGGTATCCCTTTATGTGAGCCGGAACGCCTATTTGATGAATTATCCGTGTGACCTGTGTTTCTATATCGTAGAGCATATCGCTTGACTCAAGTTGTCTTGGTATTTCATTTTCTTTAGGAGTTCTTCCGCGGTTTTTAAGTATTGTCTCAAGATTTACGCATAAAGCTTCATAATCGATAGGTTTCGGTAAGGTTAGAGAAGCGCCGCTGCGGTTAGCTTCCATCATTACGCCTGTTGACATAACTTGAGTCAGAATAATAAAAGAGGGTGGATTCTTAACGGTATCGGCAGTTTTTTTGATGAGTGCCTGTCCGTCGACGGATGGCAGCCACCAATCCGCAACAACTATATCGTAATTTTGCCTCTGTATCATTCTAAGCGCGTCTTCTCCGTTTTTTGCTTCATCCACGGTCGCGCCTTTTTTTGTCAAAATGTCACGGCAACGGAATCTGACTTCGCCGTTTTCGTCTGCAATAAGTATTTTTGTATCCTTATTCATCTTCTTACAAGCCTTTCTCCACCTGATATTTTGTTAATTATTTCTTTTTGTTCTATCCATATTTTACCATACTATTTTCCATATTTCAAGAGGTCATTAAAATAAATTTTTACCAAATTTCGCTTCAAATAATTGGAAACAATTAACAAAGATACGTTTGAGAGAGAGAAATAGTGAAAAAATCTATGAAAAAATACAGCGACCAATGGATAAAAATAATAATGTATTAACAAAAAAAATAAAAGCAGTTTTTTATGAAATGTTTGACGCTGTATAGATTGCGAAAGGATAACTGTACAGCGGAATAGCAAATAATAAAAAACAGCTTTTATTGAACATTTATAATATCAGTTTGCTGCAAAGCAGATTTCTCCGTCTGTTGAGGAGAGGGTACAGGACAATATCTTGCCGGGTGAGAGGGAACAGTTCGCTATGTTTACTTCCGCAAAGTGTTCGCTGTGACCGTTTGCCGTGCCGTTATTGTTTTTTTCTATCAGCACACGCACTGGTGACACGGAATGTGCGGCGACATATTTTTCCAATATATTACGCTTAATTCTTTTTCCGTCTTCTTCAAGGCGCAAAAGACGCTCGTGCTTTATATTTTCGGGAATTTGGAAATTCATCTGCGCTGCGTATGTGCCGCTTCTCTTTGAATATGGGAAAATATGAAGATGCAAAAACTCAATTTTGCGGCAAAAATCAACTGTCTTTTCAAAATCTTCTTCTGTTTCTCCGGGGAAGCCGACTATAATGTCAGCGGAAAATGTTGCGTCGGGGATAGCTTTTTTTATTTTTTCGACGGCGGAAAGAGCGCCGTCAGCTGTGTAACGTCTTTTCATTGCCGCAAGTACAGAACTGCTTCCGCTTTGGATAGAAAGGTGAAAATGGGGTAAAAGCTTTTTAGAAGATGAAGCTGCGGCGCAGAAATAATCGCTGAACAGCGTCGGGTCGACAGAGCCGAGACCTACTCTCTCTATTCCTTCCACCTGATCGAAGGAGGAAATTAGATCGGCAAGATAGTATCCGTACGGTTTTTTTACAGGAAAGTCAAGTCCGTATGAAGCAGTTTCAATGCCTGTAAGGATCACCTCACGGC
>CAKSJC010000205.1 GCA_934462885.1 uncultured Eubacteriales bacterium
CGGACAGCTTTGTTATTATATCACATTCCTCACCCCTTGTCAACCCCCTTTTTTCACCTTTTTTATCTTTTTTTATCAGCAATCCTTTAGACGACGGAGGAGGGCGCGGTTCAAAAGACTTGGGAACTTTGGTCAAATCCTCGGTCAATTACAAACAGACACGCGAATATTTTTACAAATTCAGAAAGTCCTTGCGGTAGTTAACACCGAAATATTCGGCAAGCTCTGCCATCTGATCGTCACGTATGGTATTTATTCTCGGCAGGTGTGCGGTGAGCATATATATCTGTGCGGCTTTTTCCACCGTTTCTATAAGTCCGAATGTCTCGTCCATGGTCTTTCCGGCGCCGTAGATACCGTGCATCCCCCATACAACAAGGCGGAACTCTTTCATTTTTTCGGCTGTAGCCTCTCCTATGGAATTTGTTCCGCAAAGCATCCACGGAAGGATTCCCACACCGTCGGGGAACACAACGATACACTCCGTACACATCTCCCAAAGCGTATGCGTAAACTTCCTCTCGTCGAGTTCATGAACGTAGTTCATTGCAAGAGTATATGTCGGGTGACAGTGCATTACAACACGGTTCTCGGAATCGACCGACAGGCGCGCCATATGACTCATAAGATGCGCGGGAAACTCAGAAGTAAATTTGCCTCCGTCGCGATACCCCCACAAAAGCTCGGCGTTTTTACCGTCATTCGCTATACGCACTATACCCAGATTTGTTTCGGGCTGAGCGTCGACGTTTTTGAAATACTTTCCCGTGCCGGTCACGATAAATATTTTCCCGCAAAGAGCGGAAGCGTCAAAGCCGAGAGGAATTGTCCGAATTACGCGTGAAATGTCAAGGTATTCTCCGATCTCCTCCGCATTAAGAAGGTAACTTATATTGCCGCCGTTTCGTTCATCCCAGCCGAGACGGTACATATTTGCCGTAGCTTTACGCATTTCCTCCATAAAAGGAGCTGTCAAAATATCTTTCATTATATTTAACCTCTTTTGCAAAGAACATTGTTTTCATATTCGCGGACAGCCTCAAACCATTCGCCGTCGGCAAGAACGCCGCAAACGCGGCAATACTGCGCCCATATCTCTCCAAACGGCATGGTTTTCATTTCTTCTTTAGCCACCATGAGTTTTGTCCAATCGTTTTTATTCTGAAGCTCAGTAAAGTCGGGAGTTACAAGAGCCGAGAGGAGCGCTTTCTGAACGCTCCTGAAACCGACCGCCCACGCGGAGATACGATTTATCGAGGCATCAAAATAATCAAGCGCTATATGCACGCGTCCGTCAAGCCCGCCGCAACGGACTATTTCGTTCGCTATTTCTTTTGTTTCGTCATCGAACAAAACCACATGGTCGCTGTCCCAGCGAACAGGACGTGTAATGTGCAGCGCGATCTCCGGGAAGAAAGTGAGAAGCGCAGGTATTTTGTCGCTTACCGTCTCTGTGGGATGATAATGACCGTTATCCATAAGCGGGATACAGCGGTCGCGGTTCATCGCCGCGTAGCTCAGAGAAAACTCCGCGCTTCCCGCCGTATAGCTCTCAACGCCTATACCGAACACCTTGCTTTCAACGCATGGTTTGACTTTTGAAAAATCAAACGGTTCGGAAAGAATTTCGTCTATCGAATCTTTATATCGCATTCTCGGCCCCATGCGGTCGGCGGGAATATCCTTGAATCCGTCGCCGGTCCAGATATTCATCGTGCATATCTCTCCCAGTTCTTCAGCCAGATACTGTGAAATGCGAATACACGCCTTTCCGTGATCAATCCAGAATCGGCGAGTGTTTTCATTCGGAGACGAAAGAGTCAGCGGATCGCATTTAGGGTGTGAGAAGAATGTGGGGTTAAAATCCGCGCCGAGCGAGTGTGATTTGCAGAAATCAACCCATTTTTTGAAGTGTTTCTGCTCAAGCTTATCTCTGTCAACCCAATCTCCGTCATCAAAAACAGCGTAACTTGCATGTAAGTTTAACTTTTTTGTACCGGGACATAGTTTCAGCGCCATATCAATGTCCGACATCAGTTCATCTGGCGTGCGTGCGCGTCCGGGATAATTGCCCGTAGTCTGTATGCCTCCGGTAAGCGGTTTTGCGGGATCTGTGTCAAATCCGCGCACATCATCTCCCTGCCAACAGTGAAGAGAAATCGGAACTGTTTTTAACTTTGCAATAGCGGCGTCTGTATCAACTCCGAGAGTTGCGTAGCGTTTTTTCGCTTCTTCGTAGCTCATTTTTCACTCCGTTCGCATTTTAAATTTATCATGTAAAACCGTATATTGTCACTGTCTCCGACTTCTCATCCCGCAACGGAAATTGCAGTTTTATATATTGGATAAAAATATCAGCGGCGAAGTCGGACGCAACAAATGCACGTATTACGCCATGTATATTTTATCATACGTTTACATATTTGTAAAGATATGCGAAAGGAAAGCGCACGTTGTGTTTTGCCGTGTGATTCCTCGTGCGAAAAAAGAAGTTATCGAAAAAACAAAGAAAAGCGCTTCAACAGAAATCCCTCGATCTTCAGCAGAAGATCGAGGGATTTCTGTTATGCGGGTAACAGGACTTGAACCTGCACGAATTAACACAAGATCCTAAATCTTGCGCGTCTGCCAATTCCGCCATACCCGCAGATCGGCTTACTTTGCTGTTCAAACGCCTTCGTTGTTTGCTTTAACGAGATATGATGTACTTTTCAGCCTTATTTGCACTGCGTACATATTACCATAAACAATCGTTTTTGTCAAGTGTCATATGCCTTACGTCGGGCAAAGCTTCTTCGTACACAAATCGGCGATAACCCGACCATTCTAAAATGTCATCTTGAAATGCGCTTTTCCGCACGCTGTCAAGCAATGCTTTCATTTATACGCAATATTCCCGGACGGCTCAGAGCGTGCCGCCCGGGAACTTCATATGTATAAGTAATCTATTCGTTTTCACGCTCGAAATAATATTTTTTATTGTGCGAATATATGCTCTGTGCAACTCCCATGCACATGTACATCGAGACAAGCGACGACGCGCCGTATGAGAAAAACGGAAGAGTGATACCAACCACCGGAAGCATCGCAAGACACATTCCGATATTTTCGGTGGTCTGCGCTATAAGCATTCCTGCAATCCCGATACACAAATATGAAGCGTAATTT
>CAKSJC010000206.1 GCA_934462885.1 uncultured Eubacteriales bacterium
GTGAGGTGTTCCATGCAGTTCCGCGTAGGTTTTTTATACTGTTTTCGGCGAAGAATTTAATAATATCCCCGAGAGAGTTCGATCTGTCCGCGTATAACGAGTACATGAGTTTTACTTGATCTGCTTCTTCTTTAATCGGAATATACATAGAAGTTTTTATCCCATCTATTTCTGTGTGTTTTTTTGTGTATCCGTAGGGAAGTCTGCCGCCCATGTAAAAACCGCGTTTGCTTCTGGCAGAGTAAGAATCGCTGACGCGCTTTTGTATAGTTTCGCGCTCAAGCTGCGCAAAAACTATGCAAATATTAAGCATTGCTCTGCCGATCGGAGTTGAGGTGTCAAATTTTTCAGTTGAGGAGATGAACTCGACTCCGTATTTTTGAAAGAAATCCATCATATTTGCAAAATCAAGTATTGAACGGCTGATTCTGTCAAGCTTATAAACTATAACGCGAGAAATCAGCCCTTTTTTTATGTCCGACAGCATTTCCGAAAAAGCGGGACGGTTTGTGTTTTTTCCGCTGTATCCTCGATCGATATATTCCTTGTAGGGATTTCCGCGAGTTTCAAATTTGCAGAATTCGGACTGGCTCTCTATTGAAATGCTGTCGGCACGGTCTACCGATTGACGGAGATATAATGCGTCACTCATGAGTTTCCGTTTGTGTACTGAGTGAGGTAAAAACTTCGTATAACTTTTCTTCCAGTTTCTTCTTTTCTTTTTCATATTCTTCAGAGCAAAACTCCGGATATAGGTTTATTATTTCCCAGTTCATTCTATCTTTCGATATTTTAGATTTTTCAATACGATATTCCTTTGTTGTTTTCATACTAAAACCCCCTTTTACGGTAAATAATTATGTTATATACCAAGAGTTATATTACAAAAAAATTATAAACCGCTTGACATATACCATATGGGGGTATATAATAAAATCAAATAAACAGTAAATAAGGGGAGACATTATGAAACAAGAATGTCCTTGTCATAAAACAAAAAAAAGAAGTGAAGAAGAATATAAAAAGCTTATAAACCGTCTTAACCGTATAGAAGGACAGATCAGAGGAATACGCGGAATGGTCGAGAACAACGCCTATTGTGCGGATATCTTACTTCAGACAGCGGCTGCAAACGCTGCGTTGAACTCTTTCGCAAAAGAATTATTATCAAATCATGTAAAGACATGCGTGGTAGACGATATCCGAGCCGGAAAAGATGAAACGATAGATGAGCTTCTTGATATTTTTCAAAAGCTGATGAAATAACCATAAATACTCACCATAGGAAAATCGGTTATTTTGGGGAAAGGACAGACATGGAGTCAGACATTATCCTGAAAGCTTCTTATCATAAAATGTTTTAACAAATAATTTATCGGAGGTGGATATATGAAACGCCAGTATACGGTTCTCGGAATGAGTTGTGCCGCATGTTCTTCAAAAGTGGAACGGTCAGTATCGGCGCTTGACGGAGTGTCATCGTGTTCCGTGAATCTTCTTACTTCATCAATGATAGTTGAGGGGGAGGTATCTCCCTCCGTCGTTGAGGCGGCGGTTGAAAAAGCCGGGTATAAAGCCGTTCTTAAGGATGCAAACGCAAAAAAAGAAGAAAAAGACGACGACGTGCTTAAAGACAGAGAAACCCCGCTTCTTAAAAAAAGACTTATATGGTCGGTTGGATTCTTAGCTGTATTGATGTACGTATCAATGGGACACATGATGTGGAACTGGCCGCTTCCGGCGTTTTTCAGCGATAATCATGTGGCAATGGGACTTTTGCAGCTTCTTCTTACAGTTGCGGTAATGGTAATTAATCAAAAATTCTTTGTAAACGGATTCCGCGGACTTATTCACCGCTCTCCGAATATGGATACTTTGGTAGCGCTTGGCGCATCCGCAGCTTTCATATACAGCACGTACGCGCTTTTCGCAATGACCGGTGCGCAGACAGCGGGAGATCATGAAGCTGTTATGCACTATATGCACGAGTTTTACTTCGAGTCGGCTGCAATGATACTTGCTCTTATCACTGTAGGCAAAACGCTTGAAGCAAGATCGAAAGGAAAAACGACGGATGCTCTTAAGTCTCTCATGAAACTTGAAGCGAAAACAGCGGTAATAATTAAAGACGGCGCTGAGACAACAGTTCCGATAGAGACAGTTAAAAAAGGCGATATATTTGTAGTTCGCCCCGGTGAAACTATCCCGGTTGACGGTATAGTTACAGAGGGAGCAACGTCGGTAAACGAATCGGCGCTTACCGGGGAGAGCATACCGTCTGATAAGTTTGTTGGAGACGCGGTATCCGCAGCAACCATAAATCAGTCCGGATTTATAAAGTGTGAAGCTACAAGAGTGGGTGAGGATACCACGCTGTCGCAAATAATCAAAATGGTAAGCGAAGCGGCGGCAACCAAAGCTCCGATTGCAAAAGCTGCCGACCGAGTATCGGGAGTGTTTGTACCGACTGTTATGTGTATAGCTGCACTTACAATATTAGCATGGCTTATAGCAGGACAGTCGGCAGGATTCGCACTTGCGCGCGGAATATCGGTGCTTGTTATAAGCTGTCCATGCGCACTCGGACTCGCGACCCCGGTAGCTATCATGGTTGGAAACGGAGTAGGTGCAAAAAACGGTATTCTCTTCAAGAATGCAGCGGCTCTTGAAGAAACTGGAAGGGTACAGATTATTGCTCTTGATAAGACCGGAACCATAACAAAAGGAGAGCCGAAAGTAACCGATATTATTCCGTCTTCAAGTTCGAATGGAGTCGAGCTTATGTCATGCGCAGCTTCTCTTGAAGCAAAAAGCGAGCATCCGCTTGCCGTGGCGGTCGTCGAATACGCAAAAGAAAAAAAAAGTGTAAATTATGAAATAGACGGATTTGAAGCGCTTCCGGGACGCGGGCTTCACGGATATATGCAGGATGAGGAGATATGCGGCGGAAACTTAAGGTTTATTTCGGAAAAGGCTGATATTTCAGACGAATGCAGAAATATTTACGAAAAACTTTCAGGAGAAGGAAAAACTCCTCTGTTTTTCACTAAGGGCGGAAAATTTATTGGAATAATAGCAGTCTCGGATGTGATAAAAGAAGACAGTTCGTCAGCGATTGGTGAACTTAAAGCTATGGGCATAGCGACGGTCATGCTT
>CAKSJC010000207.1 GCA_934462885.1 uncultured Eubacteriales bacterium
TTATCGAGGTAAGGACCGTGCAATGCCCATTCATGGTGTTCATCCATTCCTAAAAGTGACTTGGGATTATTATTTCCGTCTTTATCGACAAGTTTAATACTGTATCCGGCTTTTTCAAAATATCTTGAGCTGTGACCGCGCGCGTGTATGATAATATCACTTTGAACTGTCGGATTATCCGTTATATGATTATATTCGGTTTCTGAATCCATAACCTGCATAGAGGCGGTTATTCGATCGCTTCCGTCCGGTGCAGTAGAATACCCCAGCTGTTTTCCGTTTTCATCGGTCATTCCCTTTCCGGGGATTTCCCGACCGTTTGTATCAATATAAATCAGGGGCAGGTGAGTGCAAAGTTCGCTGTCACTGTGAGTTTGCTCGCATTTTTGTTTTGGCACATAAGATAGATGCTGATGAACGCGTTTTTCGGTTGTTTGCCCGAACAGCAAATTCCAATTGAAGACACTCACAAGCAATATTACAGCGCATGCAATCGCTCCGAGAGTTTTATACTTCATCCGAAATTCCTCCGTCAGTTGGATATTTCATCATTTTGCATTACCAAATTTACATATTCTATATTTTCAAGCTTATAAATACTGTCGGTAATATTCACTCTTCCTTTTTCGGCTCTTTTAACTATTTTTTGTGTCAGTTCATAAATCAATTCAACTGAATCGGGTGTAGTATTTTCCACTCTTAAAATCGCTTTTCCCGAAAAAAGCTTGTAAACCTGTGATTTAATCATAGGCTGTTTTGAGCGATCGGCACGTACTATCAGAAGAATACGGTTATCGCTTTTAATGCAGCCGAGAATGAATATAACGACAAAAGTAACCGCACTGCCTATTGAAGCTACCAAATAATCTCCCACACCGCAGCAAATACCGATTATAATAGCCCAAAAAATGTATACGGTGTCTCGCGAATCCTTAATGGCAGTACGAAAACGGACAATAGATAATGCGCCGACCATACCGAGAGATAAAGCTATATTATTTCCTATAACAGTCATAACCGTACCTGTGAGCACGGTTAAAATAACAAGCGAAGCATTGAATTTTTTGCTGTAAATAGTTCCTCGGTGGGAAATAAAGTATGAAATAAAAATAAAAATTCCGAGAACTGCGGCCACGGATATATTCATTAAAATCTGTTGCCATGTCATATCGCTTGGATTAATAAAAAGGCTGTAAATTTTTTCTCTCATTTTTTATTCTCCTATAATCTTGTTTGATACCCGTTCCGGCGAGCCAGAACATATTTGCTGACGGACAGTTCGTTTCTGTCAACAGGGTTAAGCATCTTTTTTATATATTCCAGTAAAAATCCGTTGAATTTGACTTCAAGCACTACATTATAAGGGTCAAGAACCGGATTCATATTTAGTTTTTCACCGAATAAATCAAAACAGCTTTCAGTTGAAACTATATGATTGTCAAATGTTACCCTTATTTTGTTTTCCTTTGCAATATAAGCCTTGCGGTTATACTCCACAATGGTTTTCGGCAAATAACATTTGGTATTCATTAAAGCATAACATTCAGCGGCAAAAGGTTCAGAATAAGAAAGCAGCGGCGAATAATCTCCGCGTGTCAGGCAAGCGGCGTCCTCCCGTTTTAATTTAAGCGAACGCTTGAGCTGATTGGATCCTTGCTTTTGTTTTATTTCAAGCATAGCGTAATCCGCTTTCGGGTCATAGCAACGCAGTCGGATTTTGCGGCGCAATTCAATACCTGCCTGCTTTTCAAAGTAATCACGGTCAAAAACGGTGTCGAAATAAAGCGAACGAACGGTATATCCGCGCGCACCGTTATGCGGATCGGAAAGCATAATATTGCTTAATTTGTGAGAGAGAGCAATAAACTCATCCACAGTGATTAAAAATTTCTTTTCTTCTCTAAAAACACGGTTCAAAAAAACACCTCAATAAAAAACTGACCGCACATAAATGTGTGCGGTCAGTCGATCATACGGAAATTTCCGGTTAGACACTTAACTTTGCGTCCCTGTCTTTCGACAGGTTTGCCTTTATTATTTGATATTATAGCAAAAAATTGATTTAAACACAAGATTTTTTAAAAAAATTTTTTATTGTTTTTGTTTTTGTACATTTGCCTGTCCGCTTCTTTTATAACTTCTGAAATTTCTGCTTTACCGGGTTCATAAATTGCGTAGCCTACGGCTACCGACGGCATTTCGATACTGTCGGCTCTTTTTTCTTTCAGTTGATCTTCAAATTTTGTGTTTAATTCTTCAATCTTGAAGGAGTTAATTTTTCTGTCTAAGATAACGCAAAATTCGTCTCCGCCTATGCGATAGCAATATCCGTACTTCCTGTAAGTCCTCTTTATTGCGGATGCTATGTATTTTAAGCATAAATCGCCTGAATTGTGACCCCATTTGTCATTTACGATTTTAAAGTCGTTTACATCAAAGATAAGGATATATGCTTTCTTTTTTACGGATAATTTACGCGTCTCAAAAGCTCTCCTATTCAGCAGTTCTGTCAAAACATCTATCTGATAGATTATGTCGCAGTAGTAAATATAAAAAAGTATAGTTCCTATTGCCACGGTCAGCCAAACAATTTTGACATCACTGTTGATAAGCTGAAATACAGTGCCGCCAAAAATGAAAGTGATAATCATAATTAAGGATAAATTGTTTTGGTTCTGAAAGCGTGTCGCGAATTTAACAATAGTGCAGGAAAGAAATAATATACTCAAAAAAACGAACAAATAATAAACCCAATATATTTTCCCGCGATGATAAATGTTATTATTATCTATATAAAAAACGAAGCCGTAAAACAAAGATAAAGTTTCTGTTAAAATGTGAATCGCATTGAGTATGAAAACCGTTTTTTTGGATTCAATCTGATAAAATGCGGTTGTGAAGCAAATCGGAATAATCGGAGCAAGGCAAAATTCCACATACTTTACAACGAGCAGAAGCGGTTTGAATAACACTGCCGCCCCATTCAACAGTACACCTGAAAATTCCGCAACAGCGCAAGCCATGATCAAAGAAGTCGCAATTATGATTCTTGTTTTTCTTTTTTTAGAGAAAGTCTTTTTTTGACTTACTAAAACACTAAAAGTCAAGAG
>CAKSJC010000208.1 GCA_934462885.1 uncultured Eubacteriales bacterium
CGGATGTTCTCTTCTTTTTACATCTTTGGTAATACCTGCCTCAGTTGTCGGCAGCGTGCTTTCACATAAAAAGAAGAGTTCAGAGAAAAAAATGAAAAAAAGAATGAATAAAAAGAGAAGTTTATAGCAGCGCTTTGAGCAGTCGACAGACTGCTCTCTTTTGATTTTTTTGAGATTTTTCATCTTTCATCGGAGCAAAACATTGTTTTTGCCGGTTGTAGTTTTCGATTTTTGTAACACTCAAAGGCGGAAAACAGTTATATATGTAACTATATTTTGAATTTTACTTGATTTGCAAATTCAGATATGCTATAATAAATTATAAAATAATCAAAAAACATCGGGAAATTATATGACAAAATATCTAAAACGAATTTTCTTTTTTCCCAAGCGGCAGCTTCTACGAGAAAAAAAAAGTTATATTTCAATTTTTGCGGTAATTGTTTCTCTTTTGCTTCTCACCATGACTTTTATGATAATCGTGGAGTCATATTTCGTCATGAACTCCAAAACCAAAAACGTAGGAACATATCACGTAAAGATTCGAGGGCTTGCAAATAATTACTCTGAAAGCTTCGCAAAAGAACGTTACATAAAAGATGTTTTTTATATTCCGTACACAGCGGTCATGATTCGAGGAAATATTGAAAGTCCCATAGCAAGGGTTACATGTTCTGATTCAGATACGGAAAATTTTTTTGATATTTCATATATTTTCGGAAACGCTCCCGAAAACACGGATGAAATTGCTGTTTCAAAAGAGCTATATGAATCATTTTATGACATGAAAGCCGGCGAAGAATACAATTTTCTTTTCAGAACGCACGAAGAAAGTTTGTCTTTTCCCCTAAAAATATGCGGAGTCTTTGAATCAAACGACAGCTTGGCGGGTTACGTATTAGTTTCAGATCGGACATATGAAGATATAAATTCAAAAACCGCCTCCAAAATCCGTTACGACTTCTATTTGAATTTCAAAAAAACAAGCGACAGATACATCGCCAAATACCTTGATATTTTATTTGAAAAATACCACCTTGTCTCAACAGAATGGCAAAGCAGAAAAAACACGGACAATCTTGATCTTCACGACACACGTACAATAAAATATGCCGAATACATAAACTCCGAGTATGTTGATTCACAAAAAAAGCAAAACGCTTTTCCGTCTCTTCTTTGCTCGCTGCCGATAATTATCATAGCTTCGCTTATGTCGGCATCGTTTATGATAACAAAAACCTACGATAACACGGCTTTTCTCGGAGTTATGTCCTCTTTCGGCGCAACTCCATTCGCTCTGTCGCTCATCTCGGCAGGCGAAATACTGTTTTTGACTTTCTTTGCCGCGATCCCCGTTTCTGTTTTTTCTTCTCTTATTTCATATTTGTTCATACGCGCATATTCTTTTTCTTCCGCGTCGACGTCTTTTTCGATTCCTATTTACAAGATAGTTAAAGCCGCTTTAATATTCTGTTTTCTTTCTTTTATTTTTACTTATATAGGTACGCGAAAGCTTACGTCAAAAGAACCGTTTAAGCTTATTTCCGGATGTGCTCAGGCAAAAACTTCTTTTGTGAAACGTTCTTCGGAAAAAACAGAAAAAGCAAAATCAAAGATCAGATATCTTTCTTTTCTCATTTCCCTGCGCGAGATACGGGGAGAAGTGTTTTACTCCATTATAACCTCTGTCGTATGCATAGTCTGCGGTGGATTTCTCTTCTCGGCTACCGTGGTTGACCGGCTATCTCCGCGCTCATCCGCCTCTTTGCCATATGCTTCCGAAATTGCCGTTTCGGTTTCCGACGATCAAGTTAAGTCAGGAAGCGTTTCGTATATCACAAGTGAAATCTATGAATCTCTTTCAGATTTTCCGGGAATAATTTTGCGCGGCATGTACAGCAATTCTGAAAGGCTGTATGTAAATTGCAATGTTGAAAATGATGAAACCTCAAATTTTTTAAAAGCTGCCGCCGTAACTCGGGATTTGCCTTCTTTGTTCGCCGGTTACACGGTAAGCGGCGACCCTGACGCTCTCTTCGATTCGTATGACCGTGTTATTCTTTATGTTCCGGAAAATAGGCTTGCGTCCTGTCGGTATTCCGTTGGAGATATACTTAATCTTTCTTTGTATTCAAATTCAGCTGATTACAGCGGCGAAACGTTAGATTTTGAGATATGCGCCATAGTCAGCGGAAAAAGCGAGTACGCAGACGTTTCTTCAAGTAGCGGACGTCTCTTAATCTTTTCGGCAGACGGTTTGCAAGCGCTCGGGCTTTGGAAAAAAGAAGAGTTTGAAAACGCGCTTGTCGATTTTGACTTTTCATTAAGCGACGAAGAAAAGCGGGAACTCACCGATAAAATATCCGCCTCTCCGGATATACTTCACTTTCAAGTAGAAAATCACCGTATCAGAGCAGAGTCCGAAAAAGGTCAAATGCAAATGTGGACTTTTCTTAAGACTTTATTTTTTACGCTGCTTTATTTTTCACTCTGTCTTACAACTTATGTAAGAGCTAAACTCAGAATAAAAAATGAACGTAAAAATGTCGCGGTGTTCAGGCAGATCGGAGCTGATAAAAAGGCAATACATAAAACGACCTCAACTCGTGTGTTTTTACCGCAGGCTCTTTCGTTTGCGATTACCGTTACTTTAGCGTTCGCAATATATTTAGTAACAGTTTCTGCGTTAAGCCGTAATCTCAATGTGAACGCTGATTATTACCATTTGTCCGGTGCGGTTTACAGTTCAATGAAAGAAGAGATACGGCAGATTGGAAGTATGATACTTATGCTTTTAGCCTTTTCCGTGCCAATGCACATCGTTTCATTGGCGGTAGAGCTGATTTCCACAAGAATATCAACGCACAATCTTCTCAAAGAAAATATAACCGAGGCGCTGCGAAAGGAAACCGACTGATATGGCTGATATTATTCTCAAGACAGAAAATCTAATGAAAACATACGGAATAAACGAACATTTTTTCAATGCCGCCGACCGTATTAATATTTCGATCTTTGAACGTACCTTTACGGCTATCGTCGGCGCTTCCGGATCGGGAAAAAGTACGCTTC
>CAKSJC010000209.1 GCA_934462885.1 uncultured Eubacteriales bacterium
CCGTAAAGGAGAAAGTCCTTTGCAAGCTCGCGGACATCGCCCTGCTTTGTCTGTTTTCCTTCAACAACTTTGAGTATAGTACCCCCGAGGAACTCGTGCATGATATCGTAGAGTTCTTTTTCGTCGAGCTTGTTTATTGAGGAAAGACCTTTAGCGAGGATTTCGCCATGGCTTCTGTGAGAGCCGAAAGTGAAATCGTTAATGTCAAGACAGTAAGCCTGACCGACAGCAGAAGCTTCCTGACCGATCGAAAGATGAGCGGGACCGGGATTGTTGTATTTTACTCCGTTGTACTCGGATTTTACTTTGATTTCATTGAGCATTGTTTCGAATTCACGGATTGTTCTCATATCGTGATAAATTCTCATGAAATCAGCTTTTGAGTAAAGCTTCTTTTCTTCCTCAAGCGTTTTGTCGTAACGACAGAGAGGAATACTATCAAAATCAATATAACCGGGTTCAAATACTTTACCGGGATCTACGTATTGACTCTTAGGCATAATTAAATTCTCCTTAATATTTTTATAAAAATTTAGTTTATCTGAAACATTGCTTCACGGATGACTTCGCAAACAGTAGGGTGTGGGAATACGATCTTTTGCACATCGCGTACTCTCTGATGTTTAGCTACCATAGCCGCCGCCCCGTAAATAATTTCCGAAGCATATGAGCCGATCATGTGAACTCCTATAACGTCGTGGTGTTCTTTTCCGTATACGATTTTTACGATTCCGTCTCCGCCTTCATTTTCAGCCACATAACGTCCGCTGTATCTGAGGCTGAGAGTCACTTCTTCTGCATTTATTCCTGCTTTTTTAGCCGAATCGAGCGTATCGCCTACTGAGGCAGCCTCTGGATTTGTGTAGATGACAGATGGGATCGCGCGATAGTTAACCGCATCCTTTATGCCGAGCATAGAGTTCACGGCAGCTTCGCCTTCACGGTAAGCTGTATGAGCGAGCATCACTTTTCCGTTTACATCGCCGGCTGCCCAAATTCCCGGAACAGATGTGCGGCAAGTCTCGTCTGTGACGATAGCTCCGCGATTAAGTAATACGCCGACCTCTTCAAGACCTATATCGCGAGTTCTCGCGCGGCGTCCGGTTGAGATAAGAACAAGATCGCAATCAAGCTTTTCGGTTTTTCCGTTTTTCTCATACTCAACTACGCCTGCGCCGGGCTTTCCGTTTACTGCGGCAACTTTTGCGCCAAGAATGAATTTAACGCCTTTTTTGACATAATTTTTCTCAAGAATAGCGGAGATTTCATTTTCTGTCGGACCGGCTATCTTGTCAAGCATTTCTATTACCGTGACTTCACTTCCGACGGAGTTAAAATATGACGCCATTTCAAGACCGATAACTCCGCCTCCTATAACAGCTACTCTTTTCGGAAGAGTTCTTATGTCGAGTATCTCGCGGTTTGTAACTGCAAGTCCTCCCTCGTATGACTCACGGAGACCGGGAATCGGCGGTACAACTGCCTCAGAGCCAGTGCAGATGAGGAGACGCGCTGCTTCATATGTTTGTCCGTTGCACTCTACCGTAAAACCGTCAGCGGTTTTGGATTTTATCTTAGCTTTTCCTTCTACTACGGTAACTCCGGCACCTTTCATTTTAGCTGCGATACCGGAAACGAGCGTTTTTACAACTTTATCTTTTCTGTCGACTACTTTTGCGTGGTCGATCTTAACTCCTTCTGTTGTAACGCCGTATTTTTCGCCGTGATTTGCGTAATCGTATATTTTGGCGGAGTACAGAAGAGTTTTTGTGGGGATGCAGCCTTCATTAAGGCAAACACCGCCGAGAGCTCTTTCTTCAAAAAGAAGAGTTTTCAGCCCGCCGTGAGAGGCACGTTCTGCGGCGTTATAGCCGGCAGGACCTCCGCCTATTATTATCAGATCAAATTTTGTTTCAGCCATTTTTATCTCCTAAGCTTCAAAGGATTTTATTTTGCAAGAAGAAGATCGAAATTTTCAAGAGAAGCGCATAATTCGTGTAGGAATTTAGCGGCGGGAGCTCCGTCGACCGCTCTGTGGTCGAATGTGAGTGAGAGTCCCATAGCGGGATATACTTTTCCGTCAGCGCCGAGTCTGTTTGTTGTGCAGCATACGCCAAGAATAGCTGTCTGCGGAGGATTAATAACGGGAGTGAAACTTTCAACGCCCATTGAACCGAGGTTGGAAACGGTGAAACTTCCGCCTGACATTTCATCGGGGGAGCATTTTCCGTCGCGCGCTTTAGCGGCAAGCTCTTTTGCTTTTGCCGAGATTTCGGAAAGAGTGAGCGACTCAGCCGCGAAAATGACAGGTACAAGGAGTCCTCTTTCGGTATCAACAGCCATGCAAACATTAGCGTGCTTATACTTGCGGAACTTGTTGTCAACGAGGTTAGCGTTTATTTCCGGGTATTTCGGGAGAATTCTGGATACAGCGAAAAGAACCATATCGTTTATCGTAATCTTGGAAAGACCGAGAGCCTCGCCGCAAGTTTTGAGTTTTGCGCGGTAAGCGAGGAGGTTAGTTGCGTCGAAGGAAGAATTGAGAGTAAGCTGAGCCATTTCCGAGAGAGAAGAGTGCATCGATTTTGCGATGACCTTACGGACATTGGACATAGGTTCTTCATCGTATGCGCGAACATCGAGAGCGGCTCCCGTAGTTGCGGCTTGAGCGGATTCAGCGAATTTTTCTGCGGGTGCGGCTGCTTCAAGCATGTTGTCGACTGTTACATCACCGCAGAGGAATGCTTCCACGGCGTCTGTCGTGGAAGTAAATCCTTCATCAAGAGCTTTGTTGATGTCGCGTTCAATAATTCTTCCGTGAGGACCTGTTGAAACGACCTTTGTCATATCAACGGCTGTTTCAAGAGCGAGTTTTTTTGCTCTTGGGGAGATGAAAACGCGTTTTCCGTCGCTTTCGGACTTTGTAATTTCTGCTTCTGCGGGTTTTACGGATGCTTCTTCTTTGGCATCAGCGTCAGAGGATTCTTTTGCTTCTTTCTTTCCGGGGAGGAGCGCTGAGATATCTTCTCCGGGTTCGCCGATTATGCAAACT
>CAKSJC010000210.1 GCA_934462885.1 uncultured Eubacteriales bacterium
GGAGACATGAACGTAACGGTAGTCGACAAGAACGGCAAACCCGTGAAAGACGCGACCGTCGACGTTAATATGTACGAGCATGATTTTGAGTTTGGAACTGCTGTAAACTCAAATATATATAATGAAAATGCTCAGATATATCGCGACGCAGTTTCGGAAAACTTTAATTCCGGCGTGTCCGAAGGCTCGACAAAGTGGAAAAACATTGAAAACTGGCCGGAAATTTCACTTCAGGAGTTTAATACTTTACTTTCTCTCGGTATAAAAAATTTGAGAGGACACACTCTTATGTGGGACTGGAATCCGGACGGGCAGTGGGCTTCATATGTTATCCCTGACCGCATGTGGGAAATGGTAGACGACATTGACGCATATAACGCGGAAGTGGAAAAACACATCAAAGAAGCTACTGCTGCAATGTTGAAGTATACAACAGAATGGGATGTGTTAAACGAAGCTGTTGAACAAAGCTATGTTCAGGATATTTTCGGAAATGACGTAGTTGTTGAGTGGTTCGATATGGCACGTGAAGCTCTCGGAGATGAAGGTGTTCTTTATTATAATGATTACGTTATTTCTCATGACCTGTTCGAAGTCCTCGATCGCTTCAAAGAACAGGGAGTAGATTATGACGGAATCGGCATTCAGTCTCACCTCGCCGCATACTTAAGAAGTCCGGAAATACTGTATGATTTCTATGACCAATTGGCGGAGAAATATGGAAAACGGCTGAAAATAACGGAGTTTTCTATTGATTTGACAAAAGATGAGATAACCGATGAGTATATGGCAAACTACCTCAGAGATTTTCTTATTTCAGCATTTTCGTATGAATCGATGGACGCATTTATGTTTTGGTGGTTCAATGATACTTCCGAAACCACGAATCACTGCTTATACGATATTAATTGGAATCTCAAAAAAGCCGGGGAGGTATGGCAGGATCTCGTTTACAATAAATGGTGGACGAGCGAGTCTCTTACGACCGACGAATCCGGAAAAGTATCGCTCTGCGGTTTCTATGGCGACTATGATGTGACTGTAACTACTGCCGACGGCAAAACAAAAACCGTATCGATTCCTCTTCACAATGGTGAAGAATCTGACTTTGTCATCGTGGTAGATTAAGCCAAAAGGAGAACGGAATGCACGTTCTCCTTTTCAGCTCCAACGTTAGTGGGCATATGAACTTGCACATCTTGAAATTGTGGGAACAATCGTTTATCAGCTAACACGCAATTTGTCTGCGGAAGATATAAAGAAGTCGGGCTATGACGCTTATTTTGTCGATCATACAACAGGGGTATATCCTCAGTCGGCTGCCGGCGTTCCTTTTGATACAAAATATATCGGAGTAAAAGGAGACGTTATAGCCGATCTAAACGAAGACCTCGCGGCAGAACAGAAAGCTCGAGTAACGTATGATAACATTCTTCGACTTATAGACGATCCTGACGTTTGTGATCCGATTAAGTTTTTAAGAGAGCGCGAGATAGTTCACTATCAACGCTTTGGTGAAGCGGAGCGTACAATGTCAAGCAAAAAAACGTTTTGCACTTTGAGCGGCAAAACGTTTTTTTGTGTAGGCTGTGTTATATTGAATAGGAAATTTCACGAAACGCTATATTTGAAGCAAAGTTCTTGCATTTTTTTCAAATATTTTTTCTTTTAAATCATCCGTGAGAGGAAGAGAATCAATAAGTTCAGCCGTTTTTCTCGGGCTTGCCCATGGGCAGTCAGAGCCGAAAAGAATTTTTTCGGGATCATGTTTTTTTATTATCCTATGAACCTGTTCCGGCGAAACTCCAAATGAAGTTGAAAGGGAAGTGTCAATATAAATATCATGCCCGATAAGCTTTTCTTCTACCTCTTTCCACATCATATTACCGCCGAGATGAGCGCAAATAAACTTTGTTTTCGGTGAGCGCGAAATTCTGCGCAAAACAGAATCCGGATTTGCATATACTTTATCCGGAGAATATACGTCGAAGCCCGCGTGCGTTATAACAAACATATCATATGAGGCGGCAAGTTCGAATATTTCATCAAACGCAGGATCGTCCAAAGAGAATCCCATGTAGTCGGGATGAATCTTAATCCCTCGTATGCCGGAATTTTTTAACTTTTTTATCTCTTTTTCTTTTTCGGGATATAAAGGATGGAGACTTCCAAGAGGGAAGAGACGTGAGGCGTATTTTTCTTTTGTTTCTATAGCGAAGAGATTGACGTTTTCATTTTGATTTGGATTTGTGGCAATGTTACATACAGCAGCCATATCAATGCCGTCTTTATCCATTGCTGAAATAAGAGACTCTACTGTTCCGTTGGTTTCGGGTTTAATGCGGCTTGCGGTGCAGAGAGATGACATGGCGCGTTTTACGATTTTCTCGGGGAAAGCGTGAGAATGAATATCTATTATCATTTTGGGGCTGACTTCCTTTTTTGAGGGGATAAAATAATTATATATAATAACGATAAAAGTGTATGCGGTAATTTTTTAATTTTTTATTAACATTTTACTTTTGACTTGATATTATCGTGAAATAGAGTTATTATTTATACAATGGGGTAGTTTGGTATTTCTTTTTTAAAAATCTTTTTTAGAAGAAACTTATTACTTTTTATATTCAATATTATATTTTATTACGGAGGAAATATGGAGAAAAAAATCATTGGCGGTTTATCACGTACAAACGCTCCAAAGACCGCGGCTGATTTTCGCGCTCTTCTTTTAAAGAATGACAAGTCTGTATCAAAGAACGGTGCCATGAGTGCCAGAGACCGTATAACGAGCTTGTTTGACGAAGGTACATTTACTGAAATAGCAGCTTATACTTCGAGGAGAATGAGTGAATTTGACGCAGAAGCTCCCGATGAACTCGAAAGCGTAATCACAGGATACGGTGCGGTAGACGGCGTTCTTGTTTACGCTTTTTCACAGGATTTTGCAAGAACAAAGGGGTCTGTAAGCGAAGCTGCTGCCCGCAAGATATGTTTTGTATATAAACTTGCCATGGAAAACGGC
>CAKSJC010000211.1 GCA_934462885.1 uncultured Eubacteriales bacterium
TTGAGGGATCGTAAATAATTATCTGATTCGGAGTATTTATAAATATGTACCCAAGAAATTCGGATACGCCTGAAAAACAGCCTGCCCAATATTTTTGTCTGTCTCCTTCGGCATACCACTTATCTCCGATAGAATACACGATATACTGATAGTTACCGTTGAATCTCGAAACCGCAAGTGCGTTATCTCTTTTTTTTATAAAGAACCACTGATCGTCAAGGTAGACCATTCTTGATTCTACTCCGCTCCAAAGAGCTTTTTCATATTTGTTTGAGGTGCACTTTATCGTGCTTTCCCATCCGAAATGCGGTTGTTTAGTCTTTTTTATCTGATCGTCGCTCAAGAGAAAATTCTCATGCAGCACCCTCCCCGGAAGATCCGGCGTCGGATCGTCAAAAGCAAGATCAACGTGATACCAAAAACCGTCTATTTTCACAAGGTTCCATGCGTGGTTCATTTTGGCGCTCGAAACAACAACAGAATCCATCCCGAGTTCCCGCAAAACCGCCACGTATGCAAGTGCGTATGACTGACATACGCCTACTCTTTCATTTAAAAACGAATAAACATCAAATTTTGAAAAAGTTTCGTCATATCTGAACGATGAAATAAGATAATCGTGTACAAACAGCGCTTTTTCAGCTTCCGAGAGATCTTTATCGACAAGTGAGGCAATGTACGTTATCTCATCTTCATAATTCAAATAAGCAGACGATATCTGTCCTGAACTCATGTTATAAGAGAGAGAGAGGGTTGTTACCATTCCCTGTCTGTTATAAAAATACTCCATGCTGTTATTCAAATAGAAAAGTTCGGGACTTGACAGGATAATGTCAGTGTATATTTTAAAAATATCTGTATCCTTGATCTTAAATCCCGAAATATCAATCTCACTTTCTCCTCTCAGAACAGAATTATAAATAAAAGAAAACACTTCATCGTAATTCTTTATTTTCTCTCTGTTAGTAGAAGCTGTGACAGTATATGCCGACACTGAAACTGCCATAAAAAAAACCGTCACAAATGCGATCGCAATACCAAAAAATTTTTTTGTCATTTTTTCACATCCGACAACTTTAAAAAATCAAAAACTGCAACCATAAATCAATTTATCTCTTTTTTATTTTACATTATATATAGCAAAAAGTCAAGTAAGATACGATATATCTTTAATAATGCAATTGCAGTCGATACATTTATTTCTTATGTTTTCATCATGCTTAATCATCATTGTATCACTGAAATTCCGACGGGTTTTCAAACAACGGATTTTCTAATTATTGTTGTAAATCGTTGACAACTCACACATAATAATGTATAATATATAAGCGTATAACTATATATGGGAGGGAAAAAAATGACTCAATTCAGGCATGGGAGAATACTTCCGATTTCTCCTTTCATTATAGTTGAACCTAATATTGCAGCAAAGTATATATTTGAAGGACGTTCGCTTATTTGCCTTGTGCGTCACGGTCAGACTGACTGGAATATAATTAAGCGTCTCCAGGGACGCGAAAATGTTCCGCTGAACGAGGCGGGTCACGCTCAAGCATACGGACTTTCTTCCTTAATTGAAAAAACTAAACGAAAAGGCGTTTCGTTTGCTGCCGTATGCACTTCCCCCCTCTCACGTGCGGTAACTACCGCGGAATATATTTCAAAATCCCTATCGCTCGGATCTCCCATAGTTATCGAGAGTCTGATAGAACGCGATTACGGAAGCCTCTCGGGACTTACTTTAGACGAACGCAGAAAAATTTATCCCGGAGGAGAACGACAAGCGAAAAATGTCGAGGGAGTTCCCGCGGCAGCCGCGAGAATGCTTTCCGCAATAGATGAGATGCTTGAAATATCATGCAAAAAAACCGTTATAGGAATTACGCACGGTGGGTTAATAAACGCCGTATTCTCAAGGCTTACAGCAGGAGAAATAGGAACGGGGCGAACCCTTACGGTTAATTGCAGTCTCAGTCTGATAGCTGCCGGAATCGGAGAACCAATCCCTCTTGCGTACAATTTACAAAATGAGAATGCCTCTCTCTATATATTGAAAATGCTTTCATACGGAGCCGAAATATAAAAGCTGTTTTCCGAACTTATTTCGAAAAACAGCTTTTATATATTTATAGTATATCTGCCCCCCCGGAGGTTGAGCGGAAACGTCAGCCTCATGAATGCGGCGTTTTTATTTTTTCTTATTTTTCAAATAAACTACATCGTCTTCGGTCAGTCCCATAAGTTCCGCAAATCTGTCGGCTTTCTTTGAACGCCTGTAATTCACAGCGGTATGCCTGTCTCCTCCATATGTAAACTTGCAGCCGCACTCCTTTGCCATCGAGAAAAATCTGTAAAATTCGTTCGACGTGTATTCTTCATCCGAAGTTCCGTCAATACCTCTGAAAAGAGAAGCGTTTATCTCAAGTGCAATATGTCTTTCGGCACACTCGGAAAAACAGTCATGAAGGATTGCGTCGGAATACTGCGCGACAAGTTCCTGCTGATGCACACTTCCAACCGCCATAAACGGATGAGCAACAGAAGTCACATACTTTGCTCTCGGACTTCTGATTATATCAAAAAACGCTCTCATCATAAAATCAGAGTGAGCTTTTAAGTTATTTTTATCTATCTCAGGCGGAAGCATCATATGAGTATGCGAGTTAGGTACTATGATAAAATCAAATTTTTTTGCGACTTCTTCCGTAAGCGCAATGTCGTGTTCGCGCGGATCATATTCAACTTCACAACCGAAAAGATATTTAACATCCGGAACGGTAAAACCTGAAAGTTCATCTCTGAGTTTGCTTACGTTTTCGTATCCCTGATCGAGATACCAGTTATTGTAGCAGTATACGTTAAGATCCCACATATGATCGGCAAATCCTATCAGATCAAATCCCACATCCTTGGCCTTTTTCAAGTACTCTTTGGGATCAGCCTCCGGACAAGCGCACGTTGAAAGA
>CAKSJC010000212.1 GCA_934462885.1 uncultured Eubacteriales bacterium
GAATAATGCTCGGATCGGTTCCCGCGTATAAAAGGGTACAGTCTGAGCTTGATTCCGTGACTTCTTCAACACGTGAAAATCTTGCCGGAGCGAGAGTAATAAGATCGTTCGGAATGGAATCTGCGGAGAGTTTGAAATTCTCCGAGAGCAACAACGAGTTGAATCGCCGACAGCAGTATGCCGGGAAAATTTCGGCTCTTATGAATCCTCTTACTTTTGTTATCTTAAACACGGGGATTATGGTTTTGCTGTATTTCTGCGGAGTACGCGTAAATGCGGGAACTCTTACGACAGGTCAGACAGTCGCGCTTTACAACTATATGACGCAAATACTTATTGAGCTTATCAAATTTGCAAATCTAATAATAAGTATAACAAAATTCATAAGCTGCATGAAACGTATAGATGCGGTGTTGGTGCGCAAACCCGCCATGACTTTTCCGACGACTTCTGCAAAAGCAGAACGCTTTGATTATAAAATAGAATTTAACAGCGTATCCGTAAAATATACTAAAGGATCTGACGAATCTCTTTCCGATATAAACTTTAAGATACCAAAAGGAGCAACGGTCGGTGTAATCGGAGGAACCGGAAGCGGTAAGACAACACTTGTGAGCCTAATACCACGTTTTTATGATACTTCATCCGGACAAGTTCTTATTGACGGTGTCGATGTCCGTGATTATACCTCGAAGGAATTGCGCGATAAAATAGGATATGTTTTACAGCGTGCGGTTTTATTTAAGGGAACTATACGCGATAATATGAAGTGGGGCAACGATAGCGCGGACGATAAGCAGATATTAGAAGCTGTAAAACACGCGCAGGCATATGATGTTATCACATCAAAGGGAGATGGACTCTCATCTGAAGTTGAGCAAGGCGGAAAGAATTTTTCCGGCGGTCAAAGGCAAAGACTTACTATTGCTCGTGCTCTTGTAAGAAAACCGGAGATACTTATATTAGACGACAGCGCGTCTGCGCTCGACTTTGCGACCGATGCCGCGCTTCGACGCGAACTTGCAGCGCTTGATTATGAGCCGACGACTATAATCGTTTCTCAGCGTACTTCATCAATAATGCATGCCGATATGATAATTGTACTTGACGACGGGCGGCTTGTCGGTATCGGAACTCACGACAAACTTCTGGAATCCTGCGAAGTATACCGAGAGATATATGAATCTCAGTACAAAAAGGAGGCGTGAACATGAACAAGAAAAAGAAATTCCCGACTCAGAAAAAAACATGGGCGCGGCTCTTAAAATATTTGAAGCGGTATATCCCGCTTCTCATAGCTACCGTTTTGCTTGCAGGTATAACAGTAGTTCTGTCGCTGTATATTCCGATCCTCTGCGGACGTATAATCGACTGCATTATCGATAAAGGAAACGTTGATTTTGAAAGAATAGTCGATAATATTATTAAAATTTCTGTATGCACCGCAGTTTGCGGCGTACTCCAGTGGGTTATGAATTATGTGAACAACAGAATAACGTATTCTGTTGTTCGTGACGTAAGACGCGACGCTTTTGCAACTCTCATAAAGCTCCCTCTTTCATACATTGATTCTCATCCTCACGGAGAAACTGTAAGCCGTGTTATTTTGGATGTTGATCAGTTTGCGGACGGTCTTCTTCTCGGCTTTACACAGCTTTTTACGGGAATAGTAACAATAGTGGCAACTCTTATATTCATGCTTACAATCAGTCCGTCTGTTACCGTTATCGCAGTTGTTTTGACTCCGGTTTCGCTCGTTATAGCCGCGTTTATCGCAAAGAAAACTTACGCTATGTTCAGAAAGCAGTCTGAAACGAGAGGCGAAATGACAGCTCTCATCAACGAAATAATCGGAGAGCAAAAAGTAGTGCGTGCTTTCTCACGTGAAGAGGCGTCTCTTGATCAGTTTGACGAGATAAACGGACGCCTTGAAAAATATTCGCTCAACGCGGTATTTTTCTCTTCCATAACGAACCCGTCTACGAGATTTATAAACAATGTTATATATGCGATAGTCTGTATGGTCGGGGCAATTCTCGCACTGTCCGGAAGTATGACGGTCGGAGGATTAACAAGCTTTTTGTCATACGCAAATCAGTATGCAAAACCATTTAACGAAATATCGGGAGTTGTGACCGAGCTTCAAAACGCTATTGCGTGTGCTGAGCGTATTTTTGCGCTGATAGATGAAAAAACATATGCGCCAGATATTGAGAACGCTGAAAAGCTTGAAAATGTTACAGGTAATGTTGAAGTAAAAAATGTAGATTTTTCTTATACGCCGGAGCGTGAACTTATACGCAATATGAATCTTTCGGTTTCTCCCGGCCAGCGGGTTGCGATAGTCGGTCCGACCGGATGCGGAAAGACCACTATCATAAATCTGCTCATGCGCTTCTACGATGTTGACGCAGGTTCGATTAAGGTTGAAGGATACGATATACGCGACGTAGTGAGAAGCTCGCTGCACAGATCATACGGTATGGTATTGCAGGATACGTGGATGATGAACGCTTCCGTCAGAGATAACATAAAAATGGGACGCGACGCTACTGATGATGAAGTCGTGGAAGCTGCAAAAGCCGCGCACGCGCACAGCTTCATAAGGCGCCTGCCTAATGGATACGATACCGTTATAAGTGATGACGGCGGCGCGCTTTCCCAAGGACAGAGACAGCTTTTGTGTATTGCGCGAGTAATGCTGAAGATACCTCCAATGCTTATACTTGACGAAGCTACATCATCAATAGATACGAGAACAGAGTTGAAAATTCAAGAGGCTTTTGCCAGATTGATGCATGGAAGAACAAGCTTTATTGTGGCTCATCGCCTATCGACTATACGCGAAGCCGACACTATACTTGTCATGAAAGACGGACGCATTATCGAGAAAGGCAATCACAATGAGCTTCTAAAAAAAGGCGGCTTCTATTCGACTCTCTGGAACAGTCAGTTCGAAGG
>CAKSJC010000213.1 GCA_934462885.1 uncultured Eubacteriales bacterium
CAGTGTCATCCCCCGCACGGGGGATGTGGATTGAAATTTGTCTTGTTAGCTTGCTCGATGCAGTCGACAATGGTCATCCCCCGCACGGGGGATGTGGATTGAAATCTCCCGCCGCTATCACTCCGGCTATTGCTACCGGTCATCCCCCGCACGGGGGATGTGGATTGAAATAAGCAGCTTTGTTGAGATTTTAGCCTTTTCCGCGGTCATCCCCCGCACGGGGGATGTGGATTGAAATAAAGTACTCTTGACAATTAAACAAAAGTAAAGTATGTCATCCCCCGCACGGGGGATGTGGATTGAAATACAAGATGTGACTTTGCGCTCCGCCTCAAGGGTGGTCATCCCCCACACGGGGGGATGACCGAGTGAAATTTGAATCTATAAAATAAGAATATCATTCCATCAAAATGATTAATTATTCTGTTTTTATACCGTCAGCCGATTTTCTCATGAAAAAGTATGGAAATTGGCTTGTGCCTAAATACAGATTGCTGCAGCGGTGGAGTTATTGAAACTGACATTACGCTTCAAAAAAAGTTCAGGTTCTTCAGATTCTCCCGTACAACTCATTATAACGGCGGAGTCTTTTATGATCTATCGAGAAAAACGCCTCGCGTGAAACACGCCACCGCCAGTTATCATATGGATTTCCCGGAGTATTGAACCTTGTATTACTTCCGTAGAACAGCAGATCCTGCGCAGGAAATATGACAATCCCCGCGGAACTTTCCAGCATCGTTCTGATAATCGAAAAGTATGCTTCTCTTGAATCCCATATTTCTCCGGTGAAACCGCAGTAATCAAACAGCTCTCTGCGTCTGACCTCATCAAGTTCCCACACATATCCGAGAAGCGTGTTATTATCGTGTGTTCCGGTATATGCAATGCAGTTGTTTTCATAATTATACGGCAAATGCGGAGATTTCTGATCTCCGTCAAACGCAAACTGGAGTACCCGCATACCCGGAAAACCGCTCTCATTAAGGAGTTCTTCCGTATCTTTTGTAAGAAACCCGAGATTCTCGGCTATCAAAAGCCTTTCTCCCGCTGCTTTTTTCAGTTCATTTATCAGATCCATTCCGGGTCCTTTAAGCCATTTCCCGTGTCTTGCGGTATTCTCACCCGCCGGAACACTGTAATACGACTCGATACCTCTGAAGTGATCTATGCGCACAGAATCGAAAAGCTCGCACATGAACTCCATTCTCTCGCGCCACCATTTGAAGCCGTCAGACTTCATTTTTTCCCAATTGTAAAGTGGCGTTCCCCATAGCTGACCGTCTTTGCAAAAATCATCCGGAGGAACTCCCGCTACGGCTTTAGGCATATATCTTTCGTCAAGTACGAACAACTCAGGATTCTCCATAACGTCAGAACTGTTCTCCGCAACGTATATCGGGATATCTCCGATTATCTTTATCCCCCGTGAGTTCGCATATTTTTTTATCTCGTCCCACTCTCTGAAAAACTCAAAACATATGAATCTCCATGTTTTGAGTACGTCCTCATCATATTCGTCATCTGACCATTCCTGCCATTTCTTGTTCCCGTTTGCTGAAAGCCGCGCCATAAAAACGCAAAAATTTTCGGTATGCGGATGAAGTTTCATAAAATCTTCGATTTCTTTTTCATTTCCGAAGCGCTCCGACGCTGCGCGAAAAAGTTTTTCTCTGTTTTTACTCAATTTATCAAATTCGCATGAAAAAGCCGTACTTTGTTCTGCGCCGGCAAGCTCATCTTTTGTGAGAAGTCCTTTCTTAAAAAGAGTCGGAAGATCGATAAAAAATGGATTGACGCTGAACGAACTGTATGAGCTGTACGGCGAACCGAAATTATCGGGCAAGCAAAAAGGAAGTGTCTGCCAATAAGAAAAACCGCACATTTCTATAAAATCTATAAATTCTCTTGCCTCGTTGCCGAAAGAACCTGAAGAAAAACTTCCCCAAAGTGATGAAACGTGCATAAGCACTCCGCTCGCTCTGTTCATATTTATCTCCGTTTTTTTATTTTATCATAAGTATCCCGGCTGACACGTCAACCGTACTTTATTTATAATACCGAAACTTTGGAGAAATATACGTATTCTTATAGCCGCGTGTTTTTTTGGGTTGTAGTTGTATTGCGGTTTTAATTTCGCTCTTGGAGTTGTGCAATTTGTATGTATTTACACATACATTCGGCGCAAAAACTTGTAAAACAAGCAAAAAAAAGAGGGTTTTTACCCTCTTTTTTGCTAAGCGGATGACGGGAATCGAACCCGCGTATTCAGCTTGGGAAGCTGATGTTCTGCCATTGAACTACATCCGCAGATAATTTAATTACACAGACAGAAAAGTGCGTAAATCTTAAATTGAAGCGAAATTAATTTCCGCGTTAACAAATTAACTAAACAGAACGTGAATTTACCCGATAAGCGAATATAAATACGATTCTGCTTTTCTATGTTGTTTTCATTATAGCACTTCACTTACTGAAAATCAATAGGTTAACAAAATAAATACCGCCTGATTGACAAATCAGGCGGTATCATTCGTTTAAGTAGCGAAGCAGCACCTCGCGAGTGGGGTGGTTTTCTTTACTTATAGGCTGAAAATTATCCCCACTCAATGGTAAAAGCTGCACCTCGGAGGTTGCGCGAAAGCGTCAACCTCGCGAGTGGGGCGGTTTTCTTTACTTATAGGCTGAAAATTATCCCCACTCAGTCTAATCTTTCGTTTTCAGCATAGCGATAGCATCTTCTATCGTTTTTTCATAAGCTTCCTTGCCGTATTTGTCTACCCCGTCTTTGTTCTTTTCTCCGTGAGTAAGGCAGCCGGCCCCACCGATACATCCGCCTATACATGCCATTCCTTCGATAAAGTTTGCGTCAAGCAGATTCTTGCTCTTCTTGAGAAGAGCCATGCGGCACGCCTCTATTCCGTCGCATACGCACGGTTTGAAT
>CAKSJC010000214.1 GCA_934462885.1 uncultured Eubacteriales bacterium
CTACAAGATACGTCTGGAATGTCTGGAAGTTCTGTCTTTTTATAACTCCAGCGAAATAGTAAAGCTCTGTAACTCCGATAACGTTAAGAACTGATGTATCCTTGATATTTATAACGAATTCGTTGCTTACCGATGGGAGGATGTTACGCATTACCTGTGGGATGATGACTTTTAACATGGTCTGCGAATGTGTCATGCCGATCGACATAGCGCCTTCAAACTGTCCTTTATCGATAGAAATTATGCCGCCGCGGACAATTTCAGCCATATAAGCGCCTGTATTTATCGAAACGATAAGTATACCGGAGGGGATAAGAGGAAGTGTTTTCCCTCCCGTCGCAAAGGCATACCCCCAATATATAACCATCGACTGAACCATCATAGGAGTGCCACGGAAAATCTCAACATATACTGCTATGATAAAGTTGAGTATACGGTGAAGAGTACGCAATACGGGGTTCTTCGAATAAGACGCCGTGCGAACTACTCCTGTGAGCAAGCCGACGATTAGACCGGCTACCGTACCGGTGAGTGCGATAAGAAGAGTGTTAGCTATTCCTGTGAGAAGCTGTGGGTAATACTTAACGAAAATCTGTATTACTTCTTGTAAAAAGCTCATATTAACTCCGAACTTCAAATATTAAATTACTTTTTAATGATAACGACAAGGTTGGATTCGTAGTATGTTGACGTAAAATCGATCTGTTCTTCACGTTCTGCAGTAGGGCTCATACCTGCGACGATAGCGTCGATAGTTCCGGATTCAAGCGCGGGAAGAAGAGAATCCCATTCGATGGAGTATATCTCAAGTTTTAAGCCAAGTTTGTTTGCAACATATTGCGCTATCTGAACATCGTATCCGTTTGCATAAAGTCCGTCTTTGCCTTCGCCGCTGATAGGAACTGCGCCAAAAGTGTTGCCGTCTGTATCAGTCCAGTTATAAGGTTCGTATGCACATTCCATACCTACCTTAAATGTGCCTGTCGCAGTTTCGGGAGCTTCAGAGCTTACGGCAAATTCATCAATTTCTCCGCCCGAAGCGAGAGTTACGATCTGCTCCATAAGAGCGGATTTTTCTTCTTCTGTAATTGTGCCAAGGATATCGTTTATATCTTCACGCATAGGAGAGCCGTCTTTTAAGCCAATAGCTACTCCTACGTCGGCGGCAGTTGCGGTGAAGCCTGTATCATTGTTTTTAAAATGTAAGTATGTAAGAGTATCGTCGTTTGCGCAAACCGAAATTGCAGTAGGTTCTTCGGCAATATAACCGTCGATAGCTCCGCTCTTGAGAGCTGTAAGAAGATCCGCGAATTCGGGATATGTGGAAGATTTAACATCTTCTATCTGATTAAGTGCGTCAGCATGGAATGTGCCTGCTTGAGCCGCTATCTTTGCGCCCTTTAAGTCTGCAATAGACTTTGCACTTTTTACGTCTACAGCAGTTTCATTGCTTCCGCATCCGGCAAACGCCGCCATGCAAAGCATTGTTCCCAAAACCGATGCGATAATTCTCTTTGCCTTTTTCATTGAAGTTTTCTCCTTAAAATAAAATTAAGCCTGCAATCCCTAAATGGTATCGCAGGCCTTTTAATTATTAAATATTAAAAACTAATAATTAATCAAAAATGCCGTTGATAGTTCTCCACATAAAGATCATGTGACAGTACCGCGTCTATTTGACGCAGCCCCAGCAACATCACAGCGGCAACCGTAATGCACTTCGGCGGAATAGCCTTTCATTTACAGCAGCTTGCCGACTTATACTGTAAAATACTAATCATATCCGCAACCTCTATCAGGTGCTTTTCGTCACTATTATAACGTAAGAGTAATAGTTTGTCAACCCCTAAAAATAAATATTTATCGAATATTTTTTCATTTTTTCTATTTACAAAAACATTTTAACACAAATAACTAATGAATATGCACGGTTGTATTAAACTCGGAACATTAGCCATAATAAGCGTCTCTCTGAAGTAAAAAAGAAGCTTTCTGTAAATATATATCATGTATATTTTGATAATTCAATAATATGTTTTATAACGAAAATCCTTTTCTTTCTTCACATAATGTACGAGGTACGAACCCTCAGCGCATCTATCGGAATAACCTCTTTTCTTGCAGAATATAATGTTGTAACATTAACACGACAGAGGTTTATATGAAATATACACCGCGCGTCATAATAAACTATATCGTTTTTTCTTTTTTATTCATGAGTATTTCAATAGTTTTCGGAAGAGGCGCTCTAATAGGAACAGAAAATAAAATAACAAATATTGCAAATATGACATCAGCTCGTGAAGATGTCCAGCCGCCTGTATTTATCATCGATCCCGGACACGGCGGAGAGGATGGCGGCGCTGAAGGATCCGGGGTTCTCGAAAAAGAATTAAATTTGAAAATATCAAAATCTCTTTACGATATCTGCACTATATTTGGTTATAAAGCAGACTTGACCAGAAACAAGGATACTCTTCTGTACGATCATTTCGGAGATCTGTCAAATTATCGCGGAAAGAAAAAAACTTACGATCTCCGAAACCGTATAAGAATTGCGGAAGAATCCGGATCCGAGCTTTATATAGGCATACATATGAATAAATTTCCGAAAGAACAATACCGCGGGCTTCAAGTTTATTATTCAGGAAATACGGAAAGCTCAAAAGATGCCGCCATTCTTATTCAGTCATATGCTAAAAAATACATTATGCCTGAAAACAACAGAGAAATAAAAAAAGCAACAAACGCTATTTACATATTAAACAGAATAAAAATACCGGCCGTTCTTATTGAGTGCGGTTTTCTCTCAAATCCGGATGAGTGCGCTGCTCTAAAAACGCCGGAGTACAGATTGAAATTAGCTTCGGTTATATTTGCATCTTCATCTGAATACAAAGCAAGTACAATTGAAAAACAAGCTTGAAAT
>CAKSJC010000215.1 GCA_934462885.1 uncultured Eubacteriales bacterium
ATGCTTCCGAAGCCTTTCATTTTGAAAGGCTCGTGAGTGGGATTGTTTTTCTTTAGTTTTCAGATAAAGGGGATTCCTCTTCGAAATCTCGCCATGCTTCCGAAGCCTTTCATTTTGAAAGGCTCGTGAGTGGGATTGTTTTTCTTTAGTTTTCAGATAAAGGGGATTCCCACTCAATGATCCTGCAAAACAGATCCTTTGAGTACCCGTGGAGACGTTCCGCTTTTTTTCTTCCTGTCAAAGCGGAGGCGGTAGAAATCTTTCGCAAAGCTATTACAGCGTCATCTGCGAAAATGTCTGCCGCATTAAAAAATTCGCAAAATTCCGTTTCTTTATATATGACAGCACACTCGTCGTATGCGCCGGACGGCGTCTCATCAAACAGGTCAGATAATTTTACAAACCCGTCCTCGGCCTTTACTGACATATACTGATCAACCGACAGAATACATATCGATGCTTCTCCGCCGAACACCTCCGCGCTGAAACGTTCTTTCATCTGCGCGTTTCCGGTAATATCACACATGAATTTTCCTCCGGACGCTTCCGCCTCAGCTTCAAGTTTTTTTATCTGTCCGTCAGATAAAAAAACTATATCGTTAAGCTGAACCATTTTCTTATCGTCTCTGTTATAGTCAGGCATGATCGATTCAACGGCATCACAAAACGCCGAGTTTTCGTTTGCCGTTATATACACGGGGCCTGAGTAAAGAACGATTGCGTCCGGGTTTTGCTTTGACAGAAACTGCCACATGGCGACTATTATCATAAATGAAAATGCAGTTATCATTATCACTTTCACTTTATGATGATACCAGAAATTCGCCAATTTATTTACTTTTATCGGAGATACATCGTGATTTTCATATATATCCTCTCCGAGAGCTTTTATTCTTTTCGCGGCGTTAGACTCGTTCTCGTCCGCATTTCTGTTTTTGTTATCCATAAATTCCCCCTCTTTTCAACCATGATATCAAACATAATTTGACAAAACAAGCGGCAAGTGTAACTTTTTTGTATATGTGCGCAGAAATTCCATATATTTTTCTTCAAATTACGTTTTTTCAAAAAAGGCGGCAGGATAAAACACAAATGCGTGCTTTTCTGCCGGCTCTTTCTATATCAATCAGATATTTTTCTGAGTTTTTCAAGTATTGTTGTAAAATTTGACGGGAGAGGCGACTCAAAACGCATCTCCTCTCCGCTTACGGGATGCTTTAATATCAGCGCAACTGCATGCAGCATCTGCCCGGTAATAAGCTCGGCGTTCTGTTTTTCGAATTTCGTTCCGCCTCCGCCATACAGTGTATCTCCCATCAGCGGATGACCGATATAAGACATATGCACTCTTATTTGATGCGTTCTTCCCGTTTCAAGTATTGCTCTTGCATAGGTAAATCCCGTATAACGGCTTATGACATCCCAATGCGTCACGGCTCGTCTCGCTTTTTTTTCACCGCTCTTTATTACAGCCATTTTTTTTCGATCCGCCGGATGTCTGCCGATCGGCGCATCGACTGTTCCAAAATCTTCCCGCAATCCTCCGTGAACTATCATGTGATACTCACGGTGCATGGTATGGTCGGAAAGTTGTTTGGCAAGCGACATATGCGCCGCGTCGTTCTTTGCCGCGCATATAAGACCCGACGTGTCACGATCAATGCGGTGAACTATTCCGGGTCTTTGAACTCCTCCTATACCGGAAAGCGAATCGCCGCAATGATACATAAGCGCATTCACAAGAGTTCCTGAATGATGCCCGGGAGACGGGTGAACTACCATACCGCATGATTTGTTCACAACTATAATATCGCTGTCCTCATATACTACGTCAAGAGGTATATTTTCAGGGAAAGCGGAAGACTCTTCCGTTTCCGGGATATCTATCTCAATAACATCGCCTTTTTTTACTTTATAATTTTTAGACGCGTTTTTTCCGTTTACAGTTACGGAATTTTCTATCAGCTTTTGAACAAGCGAACGAGACATATCGGAGTTTTTCGAAATAAACGCGTCAAGACGCGCTCCGTCGTCATCTGACGTCAGAGTCAGGAGGGTTCTCTCACAGTTCTCGTCGAATATCTCATCATTCATTTGTTTTCCTCTGCCGCGACTCTTTCTTTGCTTTATGATCTTTTACCTCAGAGACTATCACGTAAACTATAAACATAGCGCATCCTATACACACAAATGAATCGGCTGCGTTAAAAACATAAAAATCAATAAAGCGGCAATCGATAAAATCTATAACGTATTCAAGTCTGACACGATCGATCATATTTCCTATTCCTCCGCCGATTATCAGCGAGGCGGCACATTTGATCCACATACTTTTCGGCTTTTCAATTGCAAGCCATACGCAGATCGCGGATATGCCGACAACAGACAAAATCATGAACACCCATCTGTGCTCGGAAAGCATACCGAATGCCGCTCCGCGGTTTTCAACGTAAGTAAAATGTATAACGTTTTCGATAAGCGGATATGTGGGTATTCCGGAAAGGAATCTTACCGCCAGGTACTTTGTAAGCTGGTCAAGGACGATACATATTACGGTAATCAAAAAGCAAAATAACATTTTCATTTCTCCGGGTCAGCGCAGGCTGACAAAAATTGGTATGAGTTGTGGGCGAATATTCGCGTAGGTGCGGCTGCATTTTCTTTGAGCGGTACAGAGTGAAGCGTAACATTTATCTGTGTTTGTGAGGCCTGGGCGGTTCTTCCGGAGAAATCGTCGGCTGACATAGTATCTCGTTCACGTTTTTTGTGCTTGAATCGCTTCCGAATACTATGTCGAACTCATCAGTCAGCGACATATTGCGTTTTTTATTTCCATCTTCAAATATGGAGTCGATATCGCCATCGGGCATTCGGGATTCACAATCGATTTCAGAAGAAGACTCAGCGC